>NZ_KV799924.1:29959-139742 GCF_001810105.1 Neisseria sp. HMSC068C04 | reverse complement strand
CGGGGAAAAAGGAATTTTGCAAAGGTCTCAAGCTACGAATAATTCATATACTTACTGCCCATTAAATACAAAAAAGCTTACTTAATGATTTAAGTAAGCTTTTTTATTCACGAGAACGAATTTTTTAAGACCTTTTACAATTACCTGAAGAATCAAAATCCATTTAACTTAAAACTAAGATTCTTCAGACGGCCTTTTCTCATAACTGAGAACTAAATCGACTATATTGGTTACCTTTTACTCAGCCACATCATCTTCATGCACAATAATGTGATTCACATAAACTGGCTGCGCAGAAACTTCATTTGAAAATGAATTAGTTATTGGCACTGATGCTTTGGTTCCCGATAAAGTTTCGTGTGTAGAATGAGTTGCTTCTGTTAACTGGTCGGCTTGCGTCCCTACAGACGGAATACTCTCTAATTGTGTAGATTCTTGATTATCAGTTTTAGGCTGAGTTTCAAATACCGTTACACGATCTTCCACAGAGGACGATGCTGGAATAACAACCTCTGGTACAGACGGTTTCTCTTCTACCTTATGATCGGCCTCTATAAAAGTCTCTTCTATTATAGGATTGTGTACCGTTTCAGAAGCTCCAGTCGGTTCAAATGTTTTAACTTCCTCAGGTTGTTCTACAACTTTATGATCATCTACTACCGGTGGTTGCACTACCGCAGATGCTTCTACTGCCGAAGACTGTTCCACAGTATTAGCCGTTGTTGCATCCACTGGCTGCTCAACTTTAAACTCATCCACTATAGGTTGCGCCACTACTGTAGGCATATCTGCTTCAGATGGCTGTTCTACAGTCTTAGTTTCTACAATCACTGGCTGTTCTACAGCTTTAGATTCACTGGCTATTGGTTGTTCTACTGCCTCAGATGTTTCTACTATAGCCGACTGCTCTACGGACTTAGTTTCTGATTTTTCCACAGCCTTAGATTCATCTACTGCAGGTTGCTCTACCTTTTCAAGAGCCTCTACAGATTGAACATTTGGCTTAGATGTATTTAACGTTGCAGGATCAACTGGAGTAGCATTGTCTCTCTCCAAATTCTCAATATCTGCCTGTTTAGCATCTTCTGTTTTAACCTGCTTATCAAGAAGATTATCAGAAGAATATTGATCATCTTTAGACTTTTTACTGTCTTCAGGTTGAGTAGCTTGTGTAGATTTTGAATGATGAGCCGGCTCAACTGATATCGTTGTTCCTGGTTCTTCTGCTGTTTGTTTCAGATTTTCTGGTTCTGTTACCACTGGTTCTGCTTCCACCGGCTTCAATACAGGATTGTATGGCTCAGCCTTAGAATTTTTGTCTTCTAAATCTGGCTGCTGGTTTTCACTTGGGTATTTCTGAACAGCTTTTTCAGGAGATGAGGATTTAGTTTTGGCTGTATGGCAGTTTTCCCCTATTTTGATGAGTTCAATTCCAGAAACTAAAAAATTGGGGCTTTCTAATTTTCCTTTTAAAGCAACATAGATTGGCGTGCTTTCGGGCATATTTTTTCTGGCACTGACAATCTCTGCTGTCGCTTCATAGCCATTTCCACTACCGGGTAATAAAGCATAAGTATTTTTCAGATTACAACTCTGAATTCGTACATAATTATTTTGAGTAACTAATGTACCTTCTAAATCATACTCTTTAGCCAAGGCTGTCTGGGCAGCTGCTGAAAGCAATACACTGCAAGTAAGAAAAAAGTGTTTAACCATATATTTAGTTCTTAATTTTAAAGTAATCTGTTAATACCTAAAAAGTTACGCTCGGCTGCGTTTAACAGAAACCGTTCCTTCAGGCATAAAATAAGTGTCTATGACTACAGCACCGGCATTTTCAATTTCACATTCAAGCTGATAGCATAAAACCATAATATTGTCTTTAGACTCAGTCAGTCGAATGTCCAAATTTCTCAATCTGGGTTCATATTTCAATAAGGTCTTCCTCATGAAATACCGTAAATCATGTGCACTAGACGGTAAATTCTTATAAACCATACTAAGGTCAGGGATTCCATAATCAGGCAAATGCTTCAAGGAACCACTCCGACTATTGAGAATGCGTTGGATATTATCTAAAACACTCCTAACTAACTGGAAACCATCTGGAAGCCCATCTAGTGGCAAGCCATCAGAATAAAACCCCGTTAATTTCTCATAGAGGGCTGCATCCATTATTTGACTTTCTTTTCGGTCTCTTGAATTACAACTTTATTATCTACCAACTCAACAACTAAAGGCTTTTTATTTTTCAGCTGTTTTTTGGATAGAAGCATTTTCCACGGTTGATCCTCTCCTACCCGATTATAAAAAGCCACGATACCAACATACTTGGTCTCTTTATCCAAGGTTTCATCCAAGCTGATAGTTTCACCAGGTCGAATGGTATATTGCTTATACCCTTCTACCAAATCATTGCCCAAGATGGTTTTATCTTGATTAAGCAAATCACGATAAGATGCAACTTCATAATTCTGCTTATCTCTAAGCTGATAAATGCGAACAACTGTCGATAACGATTGACCTCGTTCATTTTGATTCAAACCATTACGAGCAACCAAGTCAATCTTTAATATCTTTAACTTAGTATAAAAGATACTTTTAGTTACATTGGTCGTACCATCTTTCACGCCTTGCAAAACCCCGCAACCTGATAATACCGCACACAATAAGGCTAATGCGCAGACTGACTGAATTCTAGTTTTCTTATTCATGATTTTCCGTTTTCTTAAATTAGTTTGAATATGTATAGTTCGCTATCTTTATTTGCTTGTCTTGATACATCGTACCTAAACCGGTATTAATCCCCAACATTTGTTTTTTTGCTAAACGGCTTTGAGGTACCCATTGCTTCTTGATGTTTAGGTAAATGCTTGCATCAAAACGGCAACCCAAATAGAGCTTCAATAATTCAAGTAATTTTTGGTGTAATGTTTGTTTTGGTAATAGAAGCTGTGCATTCTCAAATGTATCTGGTGTAATCTCAATACGTATCAGATGACTATGATCTTTTATTCTACTGCCTAAAGATGCACTTCCTCCATCCAATCTCAAACCGGCTTTCCCCAACTCACGATTTTTTTCCAATATTACCCATTGAGGCTGAAATTCTTTTACTTTTACATCTGCAAAAGGTAACAAATATCTAACTATACTGATAATACCTTCTTTTGTTCGGGTGCGCTGATAAAAAACACTGAACAATCCCAAGATTCTGCTATCTAGCAAAGGATGTATAAATTTACCATTTACCATCCCCTGCCCAATAAGGTGCAGAAGAGAGCGAGATAAATCATCTTGCCCTTCATTTTGAAACAAAAACGGATAGCGGTATTTTTTCCATGCCTGAAAAAACAGGGTTGTAATTCTATGGTTAAAAATATCCAAAAATGCAGCTAAGCTTTCACTACCGTCTTTATGCGTTGCAATATCATTCAGGAAATAATCCGGCAAGACCGCATCTACGCCATACAAACCTAAAAATGTTGTTCTTACAGTTGGTAGCTCGGCTTCCGCATCATATTCAACCGATGCAATTTCCCCAGAAGGAAAAGATAAAGACTTCACCCTTCTGAATCTTACCATTGACTCTACAGCTTTTTCTTCAGCACCATCGGCAAGCGTTTCCAACACCCGACAAAATTGGAAAAAATTCATTGTTGCTGCATTGCGTACAATAAACTCTCCCAATTTCTCTTGAAAAATTTCAGATGCTATACCTTCGCGATGAGATTTATTTCTAGGAATCTCCCATAGAGGCAGTGTCTGTCTGCCGTTATTTTCTTTAGCACTTTTATGCGCTGTTTCTAAAACCGTGTGATAGTTGTTTTGCTGTCTTTCCATGTATATGTTTTCCCGGATGGCAGAGAAACTATGCTGAACCGGGTAAATAGGTTCAAATCAGCATACATTGCAAAAAATTCGTTCAATAATTCTCCGAACAAATAAATTTCTGCTTCCCCATTAAATGCAGTTGAATCAAATGTTACTGTAATATGAACTCCACGATGAACTGCACCACGCTCGATTCTTTGTACTGTTTCATGCTTAACGTCAACAATCCCGTTCAATCTGCGCTTATTCAATTCATCTTCGGTCCAATCGTAAATCGACAATGCACCTTTTAAACTATCAACGTTTAGTAATGATAGATAATTTGGTGACAAATGGGACAAGATACGCCATTGAAATCTGTCTTCTGTTGGAGGATAACATGACAACGTCGGAGTCGTAAGGTTTCTTACCATTTTAATATTGGGCTCGGCTATATCCGTGTCTTGAATCTGGGTTTCCCTCAAACTCTTACGTGGCAAAGCACCATTGGTCCCTACTACTTTTAGAGAAAGTGTTTCAGTAGGCAGAATATCTTTTCTATCCCACAACAATCCACCAAGCATAATAAATGTTTCATGCTTTCCAGATACTCCTCGTTTTACCTTCGTATGGTAATACCGTTCAGGAGCATCATATTTCATCAATCCACCACGATGTTGGAATGACGAGAAAGGAATATATGAATAGCGCTTGCCTGTCTCATGATTTACAGCTTCCACTTCATTTACTGAATACACCTCAACTGCCATACCTTCATGCAACAAGGGCTTAACAGGATATTCAAATGTCTTGTGATCCACCCGAATAGGCTCAGCCTCCATGTCAAAGAGGTTGATGGCAGGAACACAGTTTAATTTCAGGCAATCTGGAGGAAATCTAAGCTCTGAAGGATATTGTTTGGACAGAACTACATTAATACTAAACTCATTAATGCGTTCCGACCATTCTTCGGCATCAATACCAATCAAATCAATAAAGAAAAACTTCTGTTTGAAACAAAAGTATTCCAATAATAATTGATATCCACTGAAACTGTTATTTACTTTTTCCCACAATCTCTCATCTTCGGCAAATCCGACGGCCTTAAACCGTATATTACCTCCAGATGGTAGTTCGGCATGATGGATACTAATTTGAGCAGCCTGATTTAACAAAGCATGACGTAATGCAAAAGCAACTGGTTCATCAGCAGAAATATAAATTCTGATTTTAGAAAAATCCAAATTGTCTTTCTGCGTCTGCCTGTGAATACCAAAAGTCAATTTGATGACACTTTGACCATTTGCATCATAATCCAATAACGTATGCAAGATACTCAAGGGCTGGAGTTTAACATCACCTGTAGTTCGGTACAGGCATCTCGTCAACCTATCATTAATATTAATGGGCTCAGATTGTACGGATAGTCCTTTTTTAACAAGCTGCCCACCCTGCAACTTTTTATCATCTGGAATTAACTCTAAAACAGTCAAAGAAGGAATCATCCTCAGATAATGAGGCCACAGCATATTGACCAAACCCTCAGTCAATTCTGGAAAGTCATCATCAAGTTTTTGTCTGATTCTTCCTGTTAAGAAAGCAAAGCCTTCAAACAATCGCTCCACATAAGGATCGCGTGTACCTACTCTATCCAAATTCAGCATTGCGGCACGATCAGGGTGAGCTTTTGAAAACTCTAACCCTGCTTCTTTGAGATACCGCATCTCTTCTTCATAATAACGTAATGTGGGATCTGACATAATATATGTTTAATCGATTAATTCTAATGCACGGACAATATCAGCCTGCATTAATTCAGTTCGTAAAAATTCAAGTTGCCCAGTAGCTTCAGTATCTTTCTTATCAAAATTTTCATTTAACAATTGATACCACAAAGCATATACATCAAATGCAAAATGTTTATCCCACTCTTTTACTGTCAAAACCTGCATCTGCCGTGAAGCCTGTTCCAACAGTTTCAAGGCCCAATCTACTTTTTGATTGTTTGCAGCCAAACGGGCCATCATCAACCACTTTTTAACCTGCCCAGCACCTGACTGCAACTCTGGTAATGTTTCCAACCAAGCAAAAGCAGCATCCAAGCCTTGTTCTTGTGTTTTTAACAAAGCCTGTTGCCATTGACTTTCTTGGTTTTCTACATGAGATGATGATTCTATTACTGCTTTTTGAACTGTTCGACTACTAGTCTGCTTGCGCGTGGATGGCATAACCTTTTGCTCCAACCACGTAAGCGTATCGGCTGAGACAAATGGAAATCCATTATCAAAACTTAATCCGGTCAAGCCATCACATCTGGTCAGTAAAGATTTCAGTTCAAATAATGATGAGTCAACCTGAGACAGATATAAACCACCCAACGCCTGCTGTCCTTGCCACGCGTAATATTGCAAATCAAGCCAATACTGATTAGCGCCTTCTAAAAAAGCCGCTTCTACTCTATCAAGCAAATCCTGCCATTGCTGCTCATTAACCAAACGATTTAAAGTTGCCAATAAATCTGTCCTTGGAGCTTTCAAACGAGTCTGACCATTTTGATGAGGAGGGATACCATTTAGCCCACCCCAACGTACAGCACGAATCATCTTATATGCAGGCCAATATCCATCATCCTGCTCTCTTAAATAGGCGGCATTAATCCTAACTTGATCGAGTAAGGCTTTAGAAGAGTTAACTTGAGTGACAGCTAAACTTTCAGACGGCCTCTGACTCTCTTGACGAATCTGTGGTACAACCTCCTGTTCAATAGGCGTACTAACTTCCTGATTTTGACCTGTACTTGTCTGAGGTAATGAAAACCGAACAGATGACTCTTCAAAATATTGCAATAACGGAAACAGGCTGGGGCGTACTGATTCTTCCCATCCCTCAAGATAATGCTGCAACGACATTAACGCCGATAATGTCCGCTTGAGGTCTACCGAATTAGATAATTCAGTCCCTTTGAGCGTATCCAACACTCTTTCCCCAGACAGCCAATTTAATGCATTGCGTTTTTGTACCGGCTTTTTCGGCCATAGTGATTGATCAAATTTTTGCAGCAATCCGCATAAAATTTCCAAACCATCTGAAAAACCTGCCAAACCCCGGTCTCGCAAAGCGGCAAAAATATAATAAGTTGCTACTCTCAAGTCTTTAGATTGACGTTTTAACAAGCGTTCAGAAGCATCCAAAATCAATCGGCAATCAATACCTGAAAGTTTGGCCAATTCAATTTTAATAGCCTCAAAATCATCGGCATATGCAACATCCTCGCCACAAGGGTGGCCGTCTGAAACAGGTTCCAGCCACTCTTGCCAGCGATGAATATTGTTATCGGTGATTGATGTACCCTCATCACCAAGTATCGGCTTTACCCATTGGGGTAATGTCATGATTATTTAACCTCAAAAATCTTATTCGGCAGATGGATATTCTTCAGTTCCAACAATCCCAAAGGTCCTTTACCGGAATTAGTTCTCATATAGAACCTCATCAATTTGTCTTTCTCCAATGGGAATTCGACTAAATAAGTGCCACTGTCAATCGGTGTAACCCTAGATTTTTCAAGCATACGGATAAAACCGAAGCGACCACTAATTTCTTGAGTCTTACGCATACCTTCTGCCTCAGTTTCCCAAGAAATACGAAGACCGGCATTGCTGACATCTCCAGGCCATTTGAATGTCTTCCACTCTGTTTGTTGGTTGAAATAATCTAAAGACTGACCGTCGATAATTAAATCATACTGAACAATACCTTGAGTAGATGTCGGTTTCAGCTCAAAGCTATAGCCACCCTCTCCGTTAACAAAGAAGTCTTCAGAAATAGCACTCAATTTATTCAATTGTTGCAGCAATCCCGGGTTAACTTTCAATTCACTTCCGGGCGCAACAATCCATTGGTTACCCTGTTTGGTTAAAACACCTGCCAATTGGGTTGTGACAAACTGATTAAGTGCACCTTTGTTAACATCCAAATATTTTGCCAATACCGGAATCGAAACTTCGATTTCTGATCGAGCAAATGGATATCGGCCACCCAATTCAGACTGCATAGGATTGACAAAATTGCTTGCCCACAAATTATTGATGTCTTTTTGAGCAACGCCGGCAATTGAATCCCATACGGAATTAAACGGCAATACAAAAACATTTCGTGCAAACGGTAACAATCTGTCACCCACACCGGCCTCAATCAAACGTGCATACTGTATGCCGTCGAGGAACTCATTATCACCACCGTTTAAAACACCTTGCACAGCTGTTCTTGCCGCACCTCCAGTATCAGAGGATGCCGTCATTTGAATCAAACGCTGCTTCACAGTAGTTACACGTTCAAGGTAGCGCTGCAGACTCAAATCACTCTTTGGATTAATTTGTGCATCAATCAATTGCAACAGAGTTTCAAATTCTGCTTCCAACGGCCCTGCTAGATAATCATTTACCTTATCTTCCAAAGCATTAATATTTTCAGATTGAGAATTCAATACCGCATCTGCAACCTTACGCGAACGAGTAGACAGTTGTCTTGCAGCTACACGTTTTGCTGCATCTGTAACAGCAGGATTGACATCAACTTTCTTGCTATCCAGCTGACTACTTTCTTTCACTGCATTAAATAATGCCACCAATGGCGAACGTTGAGGATCCGCATAGACGTGAAGCTGATTGACTGCATCCAAGCTGGTTGTTCTCGGTTGCCATGTAATGCTGTTCATCATGTTGTACCAAGCGGTAGCATATTCCTTAAAGTAACGTTCTTTCAGGCTATTGATTGCCGCTTCTGTTACCGAAGCTTGGTACACATTACCGCCCAATACCCAATCATTGCTCTTGCTGTCTTTAATTGCCTGTTCTAATCCTGGCTTAATATATTTTTCCCAACCCTCAACCGTATATATACGCGGCAAAGGTTTTCCAACATTCCAAATACCTTTCAAATCCTTATTAAGCAATTTATCTAAGGTGATGGTTTGCAACTTGGCATTCGTGCCCTGAATAATGCGTTTATACAATTGCTCACTGCCTTGGTCGCGATTGATCCAGTCCACCAAGACCTGACGGCTTCTTGATACCAATTCAGTTTGTTCAGGCTCTGCCAAATTATTTTTCTGTGACATACGCGACACAAAAAACTGTGCCAATGTTTGCGCATCTTTTGCCGCCACATTTTGTGTCGTCAACATCTGCGTCAACTTGGTTACTAAGAATTCCGCATCTTTTGCGTCTTTTGTTTTCTCAACATGAGATGTCAGCATCAAATATGCTTTCAAATCTTGATAAGCACTATCCTGAAGTTCAAAGTCATCAGGAATTCTGCCTTCCAACATTACCAATTCATCTAACTTGTTCTCAAAGAATGCAGTAGCAGGACGGCTGATAACATCTTTTGCCAAATTATTATATTTACGGTAAGCAACAGCTAAGAGCTCTTGTCGATGCTCATACCCCAAAAACTTAACCGCATATTGTGAGAAGCTTCGACGAGACTCCAAATCTGTAATATCTTGTTGCAATCGAATAAGTGTAGCTACTTTCTCAGCACGAGATTTTACTTTCTGTACGCTTTCAAAATCGGTCTTCAAACGGCTGATTTCTTGATAGCTGCTATACGCACTGACTGCAAACGCACCGCCGGCAAGCAGGGCAACTGCACTTAAGCCCAAATAAATTTTTTCCGTTTTAGAAAAACGCAGTTTCTTTCCGGAACCCAAAACAGATAAATCGTTGAATGCACGGAAAATCAAATCTCCTGATTGTTCAGGTTGATTTGATTGAATAAAAGAAATACCTGCAACAGTATCCAGTTTTCCCAGTCCCCGCTTTTCTGCAGCAATATAATCAGCCAAAGCCTGAGTTTGTGACGGCAGTTTGGCAGACAATTTTGCAATAGGTGTTTGTTCTAAATCGGCTTCAATCAATCGTGTGCCCACAGCTGCCAACCGGTTAGCAAATTGATCCAACTCTTTCATCAACTCTGCTGAAGATATTGTTGAACCATATTTCAAAGCATGGCTGACTGCTGATGGCATTTCATTGGCATCATTTACAAAATGAACTTGATTAATTGGAAGTTTCCAACCAAGTTTTTTCATTAACTCAAGCAGTTGAGCGGTATTTTCCTGAACTGAAAACTCCCCTTGAAGCTCAACAATACCTTCTGCAGGACGTTTTCCCACACCCCTCAGATACTGCCAACCATTCGCAGGTTCCATTGCCTGAGCATCTATCCAAATCGCAGAAGCCGTTTCTACCCAAAGTTGCGGACGAATATTAGGCAAAACTCTATCCAAGAGCATTGGTTCTTGGGTTACAACGAAAATCCAAGGCTTACGATGTTTTTTATATTGTCTAGTCAATAAGTAAATATGGCGTAGCTGCTCCCAACGTTCCGTTATACCAATCAGAGTTGAAGACTCTCCATTATCCCCACTTAAATCTTCAGGATTTAAATGTTTCAAACCAGAGTATTTATCGGAGCTCCTAGCCCAAAAAAATCTCGTAATCAAAGGGGTAAGGAGTATCAATGAGATCACAATTGATACACATGCCCAGACCACAATTTTTGCAATAGTCGACGTAATGCCAAGATTTTGGCCAAAAAAGTATAATAGGATTGCGCTGATAGCACTTCCAATAAAGATGATTACCCCTGTTGTAATAGGCTTCATAGTAGAGTTTTCTCGAAAAAGATAAGGGATGGATTATAATAGGATATTTCCTTTCCGTCATTATTACATATAAATCTTATTTGAATAAATATTCATTTAACCCAATATTTATCTTCACCTCTCAATATTGCTTCAGCCTCTGACTCATAAAAACTATTCGCTATTTGCACATACAATCAACCAAACCGACAACACCCTCCGAAACTATCAAAGTTATATTCAAAACTTGATATCTTCTCCTCATACCATATAGATACAGAAACTAACCGTGTTGTTTACACAACAGATTCAGGAAACAAACCCTATCCGGCTATACCTTATATCGTATTTTTTCAGACGGCCTTTATCCCCCAAAAGATAGCCAGTCCCCCACCTTTGCTATATCATTCAACTATACAGAAACCAAGGAAAACACCATGTACGAAGTCAACCGCAGCGTCTTCCTGCTTATCCCCCTCGATCCTTTTTGGAACTGGCTGAAATCCCTACCCGGCAATCACCTTGACGGCCTAACGCTTGAAGATATCCAAGCTGATGCCAATTCCTACCTCGTTCGCCCGTGCGAAACTGCCGACGAAGTATGGGACGAAATCGAAGCGCGTTTTGAAGACATTTTTGCTGCCGAATTGGCCGACTGGTGCGAAGACGAAAGCGAATGGCCGGATTTGGACGCCGACATTTTCAACGAATGGTTCGACATCCAACTCTCCACCGTGATTACCGACCTCGAACACGAACCCATCGCACGCGAAGAGTTCCAACCCATCAATCTCAACTGATGAAACTGACCGTCCGCAACTACCACCTCGACGGCTACGGTCACGTCAACAATGCGCGCTATCTCGAATTTCTCGAAGAAGCGCGCTGGACGTTTTTTCAAGAGCATGACCTTCTGTCCGAACTCAAAGACATCATGCTCGTTGTTGCACGAGTTGACATCCGCTATCGCCGTCCGTCGCTTGAGGGCGATGTTTTAACCTTTACAGGCCGTCTGAAAGACATCGGCACACGCCACATCATCCTCAGCCAAACCGCGACCCTGCCCAACGGCAAAGCCGCCATTGAAGCCGAAGTTACCCTTATGCCCGTCAGCAGTGAAAGCGGCCGCAGCATCAGTGTTCCCAAAACCTTAGCACACGCAATTCAAAACCTCACATCATGAAAAAAATACTCACACTCCTCATCGTTGCCACGATTGGCGCGCTTCTCACCTTCGTCCTTATCCCCAGCAACAAAGCCGCCCCTGATTTCGCCCTGCCCGATCTGCAAGGCAAAACCATTACCAACGCCGATTTAAAAGACAAAGTTACCCTCATCAACTTCTGGTTTCCCTCCTGCCCCGGCTGCGTGAGTGAAATGCCTAAAATCATCAAAACCGCCCAAGATTATCAAGGCAAAAACTTCCAAGTCCTCGGCATCGCCCAACCCATTGACCCCATCGAAAGTGTCCATCAGTACGTCAAAGAATACGGCATTCCCTTCACCGTCATGTACGATACCGACAAAACTGCCGCAAAAGCCTTTGGTACACAGGTTTACCCTACTTCCGTCCTGATCGACAAAAACGGCAACATCCTCAAAACCTACGTTGGCGAACCCAATTTCTCCCAACTTTATCAAGAAATCGACCAAGCCCTCGCCCAATAAATCCAAGGCCGTCTGAAACCATATTTCAGACGGCCTAAAACCGAAATATCCTTTATAATAAGCAACATTTTATCCGTTCAGACACCAAGCTCCTCTATCAACAAAGGCCGTCTGAAACAACCGAATACCCATAAGAGAACATCATGAAATTCATCGACGAAGCAAAAATCGAAGTCGCCGCAGGCAAAGGCGGTAATGGCGCAACCAGTTTCCGCCGCGAAAAATTCGTACCCCGCGGCGGCCCTGACGGCGGCGACGGTGGCAAAGGCGGCAGCGTTTGGGCAGAAGCCGACGAAAACACCAACACCCTCGTCGAATACCGCTTCGTCAAACGCTACCAAGCCAAAAACGGCGAAAAAGGCCACGGCTCCGACCGCTACGGCGCAGGTGCAGACGACATCGTCCTCAAAATGCCCGTCGGCACCCTCATCCGCGACCTCGACACCAACGAAATCGTCGCCGACCTCACTTATCACGGCCAGCGCGTCTGCCTCGCCAAAGGCGGCAAAGGCGGCTTGGGCAACATCCACTTCAAATCCTCCGTCAACCGCGCGCCCAAACAATCCACGCCCGGAGAAGAAGGCGAAACCCGCTCCCTGCAACTTGAGCTTAAAATCCTCGCCGATGTCGGCTTGTTAGGCATGCCCAACGCCGGTAAATCCACCCTGATTACCGCCGTATCCGCCGCACGCCCCAAAATTGCCAACTACCCCTTCACCACCCTTCATCCAAATTTAGGTGTCGTTCGTATCGACGAAAACCACAGCTTCATCATGGCCGACATCCCCGGCCTGATTGAAGGCGCGGCAGAAGGCGCAGGCCTCGGCCACCGCTTCCTCAAACACTTATCGCGCACCGGCCTGCTGCTGCACGTCGTCGATTTGGCCCCTTTCGACGAAACCGTCAACCCAGCAGAAGAAGCCCTCGCCATCATCAACGAATTACGCAAATACGACGAAGAGCTCTACGACAAACCGCGCTGGCTGGTACTGAACAAACTCGACATGCTCGATGAAGAAGAAGCCCAAGCGCGTAGCGCCGCCTTCCTCGAAGCCATCGGCTGGGACTACCCAAAACCAGACGACCGCTTCCAATTCGACATGGAAACCCCGCGCCTCTTCCAAATCAGCGCCCTGACCCACCAAGGCACGCAGGAGTTGGTACACCAAATCAACCAATACCTGACCGAGAAAAAACGCATCGAAGCTGAGAAAGCCGAAGTGGAGCAGGCAACGGCAAAAGCCGAAATTGTAGCAAATCAGCCAAAAACGAATACCAACGTTTTACAGGCTGAATAAAGTTTCAGGTGGCATTTCTGCGTGAAATACCACCCAAAAATAAAAGCAAAGGAAAATTTGATGAATCCAGAAAATATATTTGTTTCTTCTTCAAACGACACACCTATGGCGCAACAGGATTTTGACGAATTGAAACAAGCCGTTGCCCTGCTGACCAGTCCGTCATTAACTGCCAAAATGACGGCAATAGTCGGTTCGCCTGTGGAGTACCTATTAGACAAGCTACCCAAAGGTGCGGCAGACAAAGTTAATCAAATTATTCAGACAGCATTGCATAAAGTATTCGATGCCAGTGCATCCACTATGAATAGTGAGAAAACTGAAGCCTCTACTAAAACTCATAAATTAATGGCAGGCATAACGGGCGCGGTTGGTGGTTTTTTCGGCTTTACTACTTTGGTAGCCGAGTTGCCAATTTCCACCGCCATTATGATGCGTTCCATTTTGGACGTAGCACGCAGTGAAGGTTTCAACATCAACGATTACCAAACCAAATTGGAATGTATTGCCGTCTTCGGTTTTACCGTCAATGAAGACAAAGATGATGACAGTGCTGAAAGCGGTTATTACGCCAGCCGTATCGCATTGAGCCAAATCATGAACGTAACCTCAAAAGAACTACTTGTTTTGACACAGGGTACAACCGCCAAAGTGATTGACACATCGGCTATCGGCAAAGCATTAGCTCAAATCATTCAGGCTGTTGCCACACGTTTGGGCGTTCCGCTTACCGAAAAAGTGGCAGCGCAATTAGTTCCTGGCATCGGTGCAGTTGCAGGTGCAACCCTAAACGTCATGTTTACTGATTTTTATCAAGACATCGCTCGCGGACATTTTATTGTCAAACGCTTAGAAAGCAAATATGGCGAAAGCTATGTCCGCCAGCAGTT
Source organism: Neisseria sp. HMSC068C04 (assembly GCF_001810105.1). NCBI lineage: Bacteria > Pseudomonadati > Pseudomonadota > Betaproteobacteria > Neisseriales > Neisseriaceae > Neisseria > Neisseria sp. HMSC068C04. The sequence continues at coordinate 125,424 of NZ_KV799924.1, read as the reverse complement.
TAATCTGATTCGTCATCAAAATATATTATCATCACAATAACCTATTGATTATGCTAACCATCTACAACACCCTTACCCGACAAAAAGAACCCTTCACCCCCATCGATCCGAAAAACGTGCGTATGTACGTTTGCGGCATGACCGTTTACGACTACTGCCACTTAGGCCATGCCCGCGTGATGGTTGTGTTCGACATGATTGCCCGCTGGTTGCGCGAGTGCGGCTATCCGCTCACTTATGTGCGCAACATCACCGACATCGACGACAAAATCATTGCCCGTGCGGCTGAAAACGGGGAGACCATCGGCGAACTGACCGCGCGTTTCATTCAGGCTATGCACGAAGATGCCGATGCTTTGGGTGTGTTGCGTCCGGATATTGAGCCGAAGGCGACCGAAAACATTCCGCAAATGATTGCCATGATTGAAACCCTGATTCAAAACGGCAAGGCATATCCTGCCGCAAACGGCGACGTTTACTACGCCGTGCGCGAGTTTTCTGCTTACGGCCAATTGTCGGGCAAATCGTTGGATGACCTGCGCGCAGGCGAGCGTGTGGAAGTGGATGGTTTCAAACGCGATCCGCTTGATTTTGTGTTGTGGAAAGCGGCCAAAGCAGGCGAGCCGGCATGGGAAAGCCCTTGGGGCAACGGCCGTCCGGGTTGGCATATTGAATGCTCTGCCATGAGTGAAAACCTGTTCGGCGATACTTTCGACATCCACGGCGGTGGCGCGGACTTGCAGTTCCCACACCATGAAAATGAAATCGCCCAAAGCGTCGGTGCCTGCGGTCATACCTGCGGCCACGACCACGCGCAAACCCACCACGGTCAAAGCATCGCGAGCCACGTCAAATACTGGCTGCACAACGGCTTCATCCGCGTGGACGGCGAAAAAATGTCCAAATCGCTGGGCAACTTCTTCACCATCCGTGAAGTGTTGAAACGATATGACCCTGAAGTCGTGCGTTTCTTCATCCTGCGCGCCCACTACCGCAGCCCGTTGAACTACTCCGACGCACATTTGGACGACGCAAAAGGTGCGCTGACCCGCCTGTACACTACGTTGAAAAACACACCAGCGGCTGAGTTTGACTTATCTGAAAACGCCAACGACTACACCCGCCGTTTCTACGCCGCCATGAACGACGATTTCGGTACGGTCGAAGCGGTTGCCGTGTTGTTCGAACTGGCAGGCGAAGTGAACAAAACCAATGATGTACACCTCGCCGGCTGCCTGAAAGCTTTGGGCAGCATCATCGGCCTGTTGCAACGCGATCCGATTGAATTTCTGCAAGGCGGTGCTGTTTCAGACGGCCTCTCCAACGAGGAAATCGAAGATTTAATCGCCCGCCGCAAACAGGCACGCGCGGATAAAAACTGGGCGGAATCCGACCGTATCCGCGACCTTCTGAACGAACACAAAATCATTCTGGAAGACAATGCCGGCGGTACGACTTGGCGCCGCGGTTGATTTCATGACATAGATAAAAGGCCGTCTGAAACTGTTTTCAGACGGCCTTTTTAATTTTGCTATTTCCAAAAGGGCGCAAACATCGCGTCCTTGGTTTAAAACATCATTTCATTTATGCGCCGAATACTTTCAGACGGCCTTCGATTGGTTGGAAGGTTTTTTCGCCGGCTGGAGCTGCAATACCGCCAATCACCATTTGCGCACGTAACAACCAGCTTTCCGGCAGATTCCATTCTTTGGCAATGGCCGCATCAGGCAGCGGATTGTAGTGTTGCAGATTGGCGCCGATACCGGCAGCCGCCAATGTTGTCCAAACAGCATATTGAACCATGGCATTTGCCTGATCCGCCCAGATCGGGAAGTTGGCCGCATAAGATGGGAACTGCTCTTGCAAGCCTTTGACAACATCTTGATCTTCAAAGAACAAAACTGTCGCCGCGCCTGCTTTAAACAAGTTCAGTTTTTGTGCAGTGGCTTCAAACTGCTCGGCAGGAACAACCGCACGCAACGCTTCTTCGACAAAATGCCACACTTTGGCATGTTCTTCGCCAAATAATACGACCACTCGAGCAGATTGCGAATTGAAAGAAGACGGCGTATGCAAAACGGCGTGTTCGATAATTTTGGTTACTTCCTCATTGGACAGAGGCAGGGTGTTGTTCAATGCATAGATAGAACGACGGGTTTCAGCAGCTTGTTGCAAAACAGAATAAGTCATGATCTTTTCCTTAAATTAATCTTTATCTTTACCAAAAACATTATCCAAAGCCCACGCTCCGCCGCCGGCTACTGCCAGATACAAAAACACGAAGCAGAACAAAACGGCAGATTCGCCATGGTTGACCAATGGGAACAAAACATTACCAGAAGACGCGTGTGCCATAAAGTAGGCGACAGCCATCTGACCGGACAAAATAAACGCGGTCGGACGGGTGAACAGGCCCAATATCAATAAGATACCACCGACAATTTCCAAAATACCGGCCACCAGCATCAAGCCTTCAGGTGCGCCGCCCATGGACATCAGGAAACTGAAAAACTTGGCCGTGCCATGCAGCAAAAACAGATACGCCGTAACAATACGCAAGACGGACAATACAACAGGTTGGAATGATTTGAGGGCTGACATCTTAATAATCCTTATTTTAATGGCTACCTGAAAGAGGTAGGGAGCAATTTCAATAAGTGCAGTATAGATAATTCCCAGTAAGAGATATATACTCGAATTGTTGATACAACGTTTCCTAATAAGAAATCATGGATACCCTATTCAGCCTAAAAGTTTTCCGCCAAGTTGTTCAAAGCGGCAGTTTTACCCGTGCCGCCGATCAGCTTGACATCTCCACCGCCATGGCCAGCAAACACGTCAGCCATCTGGAAAACACCATTCAAGCCAAGCTCTTACACCGCAACAGCCGTAACCTCCACCTGACCGAAGCAGGCGAAGAATACTACCGCCAATGCAGCTACGCGCTGGATACCTTGGACACCGCCGCCCAAAAAGCGGCAGGCGGTGCCGACACGCCGCAAGGTATGTTGCGCGTTACCATGCCCCTGTGGTTTGCAGGCGGTGATATGAGCGCATGGTTGGCCGAATACCGCCAGCGTTATCCCAAAGTCACGCTCGACCTCGTCCTCGACAACCGCCATATCGACCTCATCGCCGAAGGTTTCGATCTCGCCTTGCGCGTTTCCAAAACCCCCTCCCCTTCGCTGATCGTCAAACCGCTGGCTAAAATCGAGTTCGTCCTGCTTGCCGCCCCCGACTATCTTGCCCGACACGGCACACCCGATACACCCGAAGCCGTCATGCAGCACCAAGCTATCCTGCCTTCCTATACCAGTCAACAAGACTGGGAAATTACCCACCGCGCTACCGCAGAAAAAGCCATTCTCCATCTCTCCCCGATTATCCGCAGCGACAACACACTGATGATCCGCGAGCTGATTAAATCAGGTGCAGGCATAGGCTATCAGCCCCTTTGGGCAGTTCAGCAGGAATTGAAGGACGGCACATTGATCCAACTCCTGCCCGATTACACCATCTGGACAGATCAACTGAACGCCACTTATGTCGACAGGGCCTTTCTCAGCGCGAAAGTACGCAGCTTTATCGACTTTCTCAATGAAAAAATATCGGAAGGATAAACATAAAGGCCGTCTGAAACACTTTTCAGACGGCCTTTAATCAAAGCAACAATCCAATCAATAATTGGTCGAGCAGAACTGTTCGCGTTTGTCCGCATCGGCGGCATAGCATGTCAAACCCATGCCTGACGCATTGCTGTTGTTCGCTTTCGCACCCGGTTTTTTGTTCACCAAAACCTTACCGTTTTTACCGATTTCAACGGTTACGCCTTTGCCGTTTTTCAGCTTCCATTTCAACACTTGCGCATCGGCACTTTGGCACTTGCTGACCGTACAGCCACCTTCTGTCGCGACGTTGCCGTTTTTATAAATCACGCACTGCTGCTGGCTGTCGGTACAGGCCGCATACGCAGCAACGGAGAAACAGGAAATCAGCGCGGCAAACAAAACAGGTTTCATGGTTTGAGCTCCTAAGGTTGTGATGATGGATTTGTGATATTTGGAACTATACGCTTATTTGAAGATACCTACTACTCTTCAAATATGCATAAGTTGCAGCCATAGAAGCTGAAGCAACTGCCCCATTCAATTGATATGCAGCTCCCGTCAACATAGCACCAGCTGCATTTGCATTACCAGAGAGACCTGCATTGGCTACAGAAGCTCCCATAGCAGCACTTGTAGCGGCGAAAGATAAGGCTGCGATTGCAGCATCAAGGCCATCCAATGAATTTCTATCTGCTTCAGGCGTGGCTAAATATTTCTGAATATTATTAGCATTTTGAATCGCATCAGCAGTACTTAATCCATTTTCGCGTGCAATATTTAAAAAACTAAATCCAGCGTTTGGCATTCTCATACTCCAAATTTTAAACTAAAAACCACAACCCAAAAAACGGAAATACAAATTGCAAAAAATATAAATAAATTAATATACTGAACAATATAAAAAATCATATTAATTTGTTTAAAAAATTTACTTGACTCTGTAATATTACCAATAATAAACTTTACACTAGAGGAAAGAAAAAAAAGAGTGATCCCCCCACCATAGAATATATACTTATTAATTCTTACAAAAATAATAAAAATATCATAATATTCTCTTCTGTATACATATAAAATTCCACCTAATAAAAAATAACATATCATAAAGATAAAATAAAAAATACATATAAAAATCTTTACCATATTTTAAAATTTCAACCGAAATATCTTTTATTAAAATAAATATAGAATGGGTTACAAACCCAATATTCAAAAGTAGTCTAAAACAATATCTGTTTTCCAATAATCTTTCATAACAATAACAAAATACTAAACAGATACTCAACTTGTAATTTTGAGTAAAATACCATTATATCTAAAATCTACAATCCATTTCAGATAAACGGAATTTAACTAAAACAAACGTATCATTACAACTGTAAATGCCGGCAAAAGTTGTCTGAAAAGTTTTCAGACGACCTTTAATTGGTTTTCTACCTTACCGCTTCAACTTCGCAAACGCATCTGCCATTGCCGAATTGGTTGGGGCACGCTCGTTGCGTTGGGGTTTGCGGTCACGGCGTTCTTGATGTCGGGTTTCAGACGGCCTGTTGCCTTTGGCTGTGCTACCCGATTCGTCATCCAGCCGCATAGTCAGCGCAATGCGTTTACGTGCAGCATCGACTTCCAGCACTTTCACTTTCACCACATCGCCGGCTTTCACCACTTCGCGCGGGTCTTGGACGAACTTATTGGACAGGGCGGAGATGTGCACCAAACCGTCCTGATGGACGCCGATGTCCACGAACGCGCCGAAGTTGGCGACGTTGGAGACCACGCCTTCGAGTATCATGCCGACTTGCAAGTCGCTGATTTCGTGGATGCCTTCGGCGAATGAGGCCGTCTGAAACTCGCCGCGCGGGTCGCGGCCGGGTTTTTCCAGCTCGGACAGGATGTCCAGAATGGTCGGCAGACCGAAGCGTTCGTCGATGAAGTCGGACGCTTTGATTTGCTTCACGCGCTCGCGGTTGCCGATGAGTTCGGCGGCGGTAATGCCTTGTTGCGCCAGCATTTTGGCGACGACAGGATAGGCTTCGGGGTGGACGGCGCTCGCGTCCAGCGGCTCTTTGCCGCCGTTAATCCGCAAAAAGCCTGCCGCCTGCTCGAAGGTTTTTTCGCCCAAACGCGGCACTTTCAGCAATTTTTTGCGGCTGTCGAACGCGCCGTTTTCATCGCGGTAGGCGACGATGTTTTGGGCAAGGGTTTGATTCAAACCGGAAATCCGCGCCAAGAGCGGGGCGGAGGCGGTGTTCACGTCCACGCCGACGGCGTTCACGCAGTCTTCGACCACCGCGTCCAGCGATTTGGCGAGCTGGCTTTGGTTCACGTCGTGCTGATACTGGCCCACGCCGATGGATTTGGGGTCGATTTTCACCAACTCGGCAAGCGGGTCTTGCAGCCTGCGGGCGATGGACACCGCGCCGCGCAGGGAAACGTCCAAGTCGGGGAACTCGCGCGCCGCTAGTTCGGACGCGGAATAAATCGACGCGCCGGCTTCAGAAACGACGATTTTGTGCAGCCCCATTTCCGGCATTCCGCGCACCAGTTCGCCCGCGATTTTGTCGGTTTCTCGGCTGGCGGTGCCGTTGCCGATGGCGATGAGCTTCACACCGTATTGTTTAATCAGGCGCGACAACGTTGCCAACATATTGTTTTCTTGATGCAAATAGACAATGACGGTATCCAGCAGCTTGCCCGTGTCGTCCACCACGGCGCATTTCACACCGTTGCGGTAGCCCGGATCGAGACCCAAAGTGGTCAGCCGTCCGGCGGGTGCGGCGAGCAACAAGTCTTTGAGATTGCGGGCGAACACGGTAATCGCGTCGGTATCGGCGGCTTCTTTCAAACGATTTAGGGCTTCAAGTTCCAACGACAAAAAGATTTTCGCGCGCCAAGTCAGGCGCACAGTGTCGCGCAGCCATTTGTGGCCGTCTGAAACCTTGAAACGGCGGGCAATGAGTTGCTCGTATTCGCTTTGCTGCGTAATCGGCGTGTCGTCGGGCTGGTATTTGAGCGCGATGTTCAACACGCCTTCGTTGCGGCCGCGCAATACCGCCAGCGCACGGTGGCTGGGCATGGTGCGGATGGGTTCGCGGTGGTCGAAATAATCGCTGAATTTTTCGCCTTCGGTTTCTTTGCCTTCAACGACTTGCGCATGGATTTCGGCTTCGTTCCACAGCTTGTCGCGCAGCGTGCCGATGAGTTCCGCGTCTTCGGCAAACTGCTCCATCAGGATCGCGCGTGCGCCGTCCAGTGCAGCTTTGGTGTCGGGAACGTTTTCGTTCAGGTAGCCTTGCGCGGCGGCTTCAACATCCTGCGGCTGCTCGGCAAGCAACACGTCCGCCAGCGGCTGCAAACCGTGTTCGCGCGCGATTTGCGCTTTGGTGCGGCGTTTGGGTTTGTAGGGCAGATACAGGTCTTCCAGCGCGGTTTTGTTGTCGGCGGCTTCGATTTGCGCCCTGAGGTCGTCTGAAAGCTTGCCTTGCTCTTCAATGCTTTTTAAAACAACGGCTTTGCGCTCTTCCAACTCGCGTAGATATTGCAGCCGCTCGGCAAGCTGGCGCAACTGCGTATCATCCAGCCCGCCTGTGGCTTCTTTACGGTAACGCGCGATAAAGGGGACGGTCGCGCCATCGTCCAAAAGCTCAATGGCGGCATTAATTTGCGCAGTAGTCGCGGAGAGCTCTTGGGAAAGAATTTGAGTAATGTTCATCAATATGATTCCAACGGACAGGCCGTCTGAAATTTCAGACGGCCTGATTTAAAAACAATCGCTTTAAGGCAGCGAATTATAATATTCGTAGGCTTTGTCCATATCTTCAAACTGGTACATATGCCCTTTTTCCAGCACCATCGCATTATCGCAATATTGCTTCATGGCGCTGTGGCTATGTGACACCAAAATGATGGAACGGTCTTTGCGCTTTTCAAACAACTCGTACTTACATTTATCGGCAAAGCGCGAGTCACCAACTGCAATCACTTCGTCAATCAGATAGCAGTCAAATTCTACCGCCAACGACAAAGCAAATGCCAAACGTGCCTTCATACCTGAAGAATAACGCTTGACCGGCTCATAAAGATATTGACCCAGCTCGGAAAACTCTTCGGTAAAGTTCTTCACATAATCGATATCGACATTGTAAATCCGGCAGATGAAACGCAAATTGTCCATACCTGTCAGGCTGCCTTGAAACGCACCGGAGAATGCCAAAGGCCAAGAAATACTCATTGTCCGCTTGATTTCGCCCGTGGTCGGCGGCTCAACGCCACTGATCAAACGAATGAGCGTCGATTTACCTGCACCGTTGCGGCCGAGAATACCGATTTTCTCGCCCTTCTCCATTTTGAAGTTGATATCGTGCAAGACTGTCCGCCAACCTTGGCGGGTCAGATAGCGTTTGGAAACGTGTTCAACTGAAATCATTGCGGCTCAACCCCTTTGCTGAATCTCGCCACCATCGCCAAACCAAGCAGCAGCAAAACTAAATTACACAACAAAATATACCAAGGATTTTCGTAAGTCGTAACGCTGTTGCCAAAATATCCGGCACGGAACATTTCTGTACCATGCACCATCGGAATCATCAGCACATAGTGTTGCAATTGCTGAGGCAGGTTGTGTACGAAGAAAAACACGCCGGACAAAGGCATCATCACAAAACTGATGGTACTCCAAACCTTGCCAAACGGCTCAAAGTGAAACGCTACCGAACAGATGACCAGCCCCAATCCAACGGCAAACATTGCCATCAAAAGCCAAGCCAACAACATATAAAAAATATCTGCCGGTACATCAATCCAACCGATGACGACCAATGCGAACATAATCACGACCTGCGCAATGGTGGCGCCGGCAATCTCCAACAACATACGCGCAAAAATGGTATCTAAAACGCGTACATTTCGGTGATACAGCAGGCTTGTGTTGGCAGAAATCGAACCGATAGCACGATTAGAAGCATTACGCCACATCATCATCATCGGATAGCCTGTCAGCGTGAATGCCACGATATTCAAAGCTGACACGTTGTGCATACGGAAAAATTTCCACATCAACACCATAACCAAAGTCAGCAGCAAAGGTTCGACAAACAACCACAAAAAACCAATGTTATTACGACCGTAGCGAGTAATAATTTCACGCATTAAGAGTGCACCGATTACCCTTTTTTGAATAAGCAGCGACTCCAAAAACGATGTTTTATGTAGCTCTTTCATCAGTTTTTATGCTCACGGATACTTGCAGAAAGCAACACGGCTATGCCATAGACAATCAAACCGATGACAAACGTTGCCACGATGTTGTACAGACGGTTTGGCTCATGTGCCAAGTCAGGTTTGTTCGGCTGGGAAATCACTTCCAAATACAATTGCTGACGATCTGCTTCCGCTTTTGCACTTTCCAAAGAAGTCATCGCCGCAGCCAATTGTTTTTCGGCCAATTCATTTTCCAAATACACGCGCTGATATTCCGCCGCCTGATTGGACAACGAACCCTCACCTCCGCCGGAAATCGCTTTCATTTGTTGCGAGATTTCTTTACGCAAGCTTTTCTCGCGCGCAATCAAACCTGGAATTTGCGGGTTTTCAGGCGTAACAGCTTTTACCTGGTCAAGCTGGGTTTGAATGACAATCAACTCATCCTGCAATTTGGATACCAAACCCATTTGCACATCAGATTGCGCCTTCAAGTCGAAAATACCGTTGGACACACGGAATTTTGTTAATTGGGCAGAAGCTTCTTTAACTTTTTCTTCAGCCGAATTGACCACTTCTTGAGCATAACGAATCGTATCCTGACGAGCACGTTCGTTCAGCTGGTTGATCAATACCTCGCCCTGTTTGAGCAAAGCATCATTGATCTTTTGAGATTCACCGGCATTGAACGATGTAACGCTCAAATTGGAAATGCCTGAGACAGAGTCAAAATGGATAGATACCTTATCGCGGTAGTATTGATAAAACGCTTCATCCTCGCCACGCAGGCCAAAACCATTAAAACGGCTGAAAATGTCGCCTTCTTTTTCATAAAAATCACGAACGGGCATTTTCTTACTCAACGCATCCAAAGCCGAACGCGACTGCATATATTCCTGCACGGTATAAATATCGTCTTGCGCACGAGAGAAACCAGACCCCTGCAAAATGGCACCCAAGCCGTTCAAAGACGATTGGCTCTTAGGAGAACGCACCACAAAGCTGGACTGGGATGTGAACTGATCGGAAGCAAATATTCCGTAATACACACCGGAACACAAAGTCGGCACGATAACCGTTACCCAAAGCAACGGATTAATCTTACGTAACCAAGACTTTTTGGCCTTTTTCTTTTCGGGAGCCGGTTGTTCCGGTTTCACATCCACATTTGCAGAAACTTGCTCAGACATTATTTTCCCCATTAGTTCACTAAATTATTAATACTGTTCGCACCGCTAACCACAGGCGAGAACACAAATGACAAGAACTTGCGTACTTCGGCCATCGGCGCATTCGATACGTACACCACGTCCTTATCCTTCACAGGGAAACGCTGCATCCAAAACATAGAATTCGCATCTGCCAGGTTCAAACGGTAGACCACAGGAATCTCCGCACGATCGCCATAACCCTTTTCAACCCATTTAGATTGTTTCTCAGGAGGCAGCTCGGACAAAGGCGCATAACGGAATACAAATACGCCGCGCGCATCTGCACTATAATCCTGCAGACCGCCCATACGTCCCACAGCCTCAGCCAAAGACAAGCCCTTCACAGAGAAACCAATCTGCTGCGTATGACCGACCGCACCCATAGACGTAAACGTGCTCGGATTAGTAATCATTGTGACTACATCACCGCGGCGCAACAAAATATTTTGACGCGGATGCGCCACCAAATCTTCTAATGCAATCGTTCTGACAACATTGCCGCGTGTCAGCTGTACGTTCGTATCCTGAACATTCGCAGTCGAACCACCCACGGCAGCCACCGCATCCAACACACGCTCGCCCGCAGCAGTCAAAGGCATACGCACACTGTTACCCGCACGGATAACCGATACATTCGCCGCATTATTTTGCACCATGCGCACCATTACCTGCGGCTGGTTCGCCATTTTTTTCAGACGGCCTTTAATAATGTTTTGCACCTGAACCGGTGTTTTACCGAGGACAGACACATCGCCGATAAACGGCACAGAAATCGTACCTGAAGAGCTGACCATCTGTTCGGGCAGCTTAGTTTGCTGCGCATTACCCGAACCAGTAGACGACAAAGCCCCACCGAACAACACAGCCGGAGGAGCTTCCCAAATCGTAATGTCCAGCACATCACCTATATTGATAGCCCCTATTGATGATGTACCATCGCCCAACTGAGCAAATGACTGATTAACTTGCGCTTGATATAGCGACTGAGCTACCGCACCATTCACATCAATCAATTCCACCTCCGGTACTTCGGCTGTAGCCTGCTGTTGCCCCAAAGCAACAACATTTCGTGTACTTGGGCCGGAAGTAGGAAGAGAAGAGCATGCAGCCAACAGACTGACGCACAACAATAACATGCCCCTGCGGGTAAGACATTCTGCTTTCAACATTGATTAAATCTCACTATACTTTTAATTACGCACAGCCATTATAACACCTGATGAAATATTAGGCCGTCTGAAACCTGACATAAGTATCAAAAACATCACATTACAGCGAATACCGTCATGAGAAAACTTAAAAAACTGATTCGACAACCAGGTGTATTCTTCCGCGACTATCTCAACAAAAGATACCCTGTTCGCAACGCCGAACAGCGTACAACAGAGTCTGACGAACCGGTCATTATCGACAACACCCTGTATTTAGCCGAACTTGAAAATAGTATCAACCTTCCCCCTATTAAAGTTGATGTCGTTTTCACATGGGTAAATAACCAAGATCCCAAATGGCAGCAACGCCGCCGCCAATATAGTCCTACTGCCGAACAAAACGCACTTCACAATAATGACGAAGCCCGTTTCAGCAACCACAACGAACTTTACTATTCACTTCACAGCGTGCGTACCTTCCTGCCGTGGGTCAACCATATCTACATCATTACTGACAACCAACGCCCCGACTGGCTCAATCCCGTCGACTATCCCAACGTCAGCATAATAGATCACAGTCAAATCATTGCCCCGCAATACCTACCCACCTTCAATTCGCATGTAATCGAAGCACACCTGCACAACATTCCCAATCTAAATGAACACTTCATCTATTTTAACGATGATGTATTTGTTGCCCGTCCATTACCGAAGGAACACTTCTTTCACGCCAACGGCATTGCTTCACTTTTTATTGCAGACAAAAGCCTAAAACAAATGTCCGAAAGAGGAACCGATACACCCACTCTTTCCGCCTCAAAAAACTGTATCGCACTATTACAACAGCACTACGACTGCCTCATCGACCATCCGTTAGTTCACACCTATATCCCACTGCATAAAAGCAGCTTTCAATTTGCTTGGCAGCACTACCGTACTGAGATTGAAGCCTTTTTATCCAACCGTTTCCGTTCTAACCACGATCTCAATCTTGCCACCTTCCTCGTACCTTGGCTGATGTTTTTAAACAGGAAATCTACAGTAGGTAATGAAATATGTTATTATTTTAATATCCGCTCCAACAAAGCGCCTGCCCAATATATCAAGCTCTTAGAAAATAAAAAAAATGGGCGGCAGCCACACTCTTTTTGTGCCAACGATTTTCACAGCCAGCAGCAGATTGAAAACTACCAGGAAAAACTGATTCAAATGCTGGAAAATTACTTCAAAACCAAATAAAAATAAAAGGTCAAAAAAATGAACAATAAAAAATTTCGGAAGCTCTTACGAGACCCTAAACTCTTTTTCCGCGACATGTACAACAAACGCGTAATGAAACTCAAAAAATACCTTCCCTTAAAATACGAAGGCAATAATCAATTTACAATCGTTTCAGCCGTTTATAACGTCGAAAAATACCTTGATGAATACTTTGACAGTATCGTCAAACAAAGCTTGAATTTCAAAAAACACATTCAAATCATTCTAGTAGATGATGGATCAACCGACCATTCGGCAGAAATCATCAAACGATGGCAAGCTAAGTTTCCCCAAAATATCCATTATTTTTACAAAGAAAATGGCGGTCAGGCCTCGGCACGCAATCTGGGTTTGCAACATACACAAACTGAATGGGTAGTATTTACTGACCCTGACGATTATCTTCACCCTGACTACTTCAAATCAGTAGATACGCAAATTAGCCAACATCCGTCGGCAGTAACTGTAGCTACTAATATGAAGTTTTTCTTTGAAAATCAAAATATCATTAAAGATAGTCATCCTCTAAGATTCCGTTTTAACAAAACCCACGTTATTGATGTTGCTAAGCTCGATAAATTCATCAATATGTCTGCTGCCTCCACCTTTTTCAGAGTCAGCCATATTAAAAAACAGAATTTGGTGTTTGACCACAATGTTAAGCCAAACTTTGAAGATGGCAAATTTATTGCAGACTATTTATTAGATTTGCAGGACGCAAAAGCTGTGTTTGACAGAGATGCCGTCTATTTCTATCGCAAACGTGAAAGTGGCACATCCACTCTAGATACTTCTTGGCAAAAAGTAGAAAAGTTTTCTAATGTTTTTGAGTATGGCTTCTTGCCTATGCTTAAAAACTATAAAAACCGCTTAGGGCATGTACCCTCCTCAATACAAAAAACCGCATTATATGATATGGCTTGGTATATTCAACAATTGCTTAATAGACCTGAACGTCTAGATTTGTTGAATACTAAACAAAAATCACATTTTTATGATCTAATGCAGCAGGTTTTTGATTATATTGATCAAAAAAATATTATGGAATTTGGCTTAGCAGGAGTATGGCTATTCCATAAAGTTGGCATGCTTGGAATGTTCAAACAGAGCGAGCCGCCATTCCAAATCGCCTATATTGAAAACATTGATCGTGAACGCAAACAGTTCCTTATCAGCTATTTTACCTATTTCGACCAGCCATATTCTGTGCAAGCCGATGGGCGTGATCTTATTCCTGTCTATGCGAAAAGCGTGGTCAATAAGCTAAATGAACAATTATTTGTTTACGAAAAACGTTTGTGGATTCCCTATGGTGACGTTGCAGACAACGCCAAAATTAATATCCTACTCAACAAAAAAGCAATGCGAATTTCGATTAAAGGTAAAACCTTTATGCACGGCATTGCATTAAATGAACTTATCGGTTTATTTACTCCGTCTGAAAAATACCTTTCAGACGGCAGCTGGCTCTTAATGGATAGGGAAACTAAAGCTGACGACAACGCCGAGCATTTTTATCGTTATATGATGCAGAACCACCCAGAGCAAACTTGCTATTTCGTACTTAACAGAACTGCCCCAGACTGGAACCGTCTCGAACAGGAGGGCTTCAAACTTGTAGAATTCGGCGGTAGTGAATATGAACAACGTTTGCGTAAAGCTGAAAAAATCATTTCCAGTCATTTGGAAAAACACATCAACAATTATTTTGGGGATTTATACGAACACAGCAAAAAATTTGTCTTTCTCCAGCACGGAGTAACTAAAGACAATCTTTCCGCATGGACAAATAGCAAACAAAACCTACACTGTTTCATTACCACTACTGAGCCAGAAAGCCGCTCAATTAAGGCTGATTTCAATACCTACAAACTGACCGAAAAAGAAGTAGCACTAACTGGATTTCCACGCTACGACTCCTTACTATCAAAAAATAAGCCCGACAGTCGCAAGATCCTGATTATGCCAACTTGGCGCAATAACATTGTCGGTCAAAATATCGGTACAGGTAGCAATACTCGTACGCTCAATAGTGCTTTTATGGAAACGGACTATGCCCGTTACTGGCAGGCTCTGCTTCACGACCAGCGCCTGAAGGAAATGGCAGAAACCTACGGCTACGAAGTAATTTTTGCACCACACCCAAATATCGAGCCCTATTTGGAAGTAATGAATGTCCCTGCCTATATAAAAATCTGGAGTGGACTGCGTGAAACTGAAAGTATTCAGTATCTTTTCGGACGTTGCGCCGTATTGATTACCGACTACTCATCAGTAGCATTTGACATGGCCTATCTGAATAAGGCAATTATTTACTATCAATTTGATAAAGAAGCCTTTTTCTCTGGCACACACACCTATCAAAAAGGCTATTTCTCTTACGAAACCGACGGATTTGGCCCTATTACCATCAATCAGCATGAAACGCTGACTGAATTAGAAAGCATTTTAAAATCAGGACACGCCAAACCCGAATATCTTGCTCGCATCCGCGATACTTTCCCCTTCCAGGAAGGTGGCAACTGCGAACGTGTGTATCAAGCTATTACTGCTCTTGACCATGCCGAAACCGCTGACAATCTGCCAATTTTAATCAATATGATTAAGCAAGCAGAAAATCATCAGGTATGGGACTTGGCAGCAACCCGTATCCAAACTCTGCTTGATACAGGCCGTCTGAATGCGGAAGAAACAGCTGATTATCGCCATCGTTATCTGAACGCTTTATTTGAGAGCAAACAGTTTGATACTTTGCAAAACCTGTTACCTGATTATCCCGATACCGCTGATTACTGGCGTGCGAAAATGGATTTATATATCGGTAATGCCGTTAAAGGGGCGGAATTTTTTGCTGAAAACGAGCATATAGGAACGCAAAATGATTTACTTGTCGCATTGCTTGCAGCCTCGTTTCATCAAGCAAAAAGGCCGTCTGAAAAACTGTTTGCCCGGATAGGTACAGACTTACCCGACTCATATCAACCTTTGTTAGCCGTAGCACAAAAGCTATCGGAGCAGAATTATTTTGTAGCATTGGCTTTACTGAAAACGTATATTGATAGCTTGGATGATCGCACAAAAGGTTATCTCAAACCCGAGCTATTGGCTTCTTACCTCTGCATGAAACTTGGTAACTTACAAGGCGCGCATCAGTTTTTGGTTGCTTTTGAAAACCATACTCAGAATGATCCAAGTTGCCGTATCGCCATTGCAAGACTTGCAAAATTACGCGGTGATTCTGAAAAACTATTTACCCAGCTTAACCGTGCCTTTGAAGAAAATCTGCTCTTAATTCCTGAAGATTTAACAGTCGATTATCTGAAAAAAATGTACGCCACCGGCAACACTGACGGCGAAGGATATCTCTTGGCTCAACTGCGCCAAAAATATCCTGAGAATCCGTCTTTGGCCTTGTATGAAGCTGAAAAACTTGCTCAAAACCAAGATTGGGAGTCTGTCACCAAAATATTGGCTGATTTTGCACAAACCTCACCGGAAACGATGTATCTTTATACAACTGCTTTATGCCGTCTGAAAAACCATCAGGCAGCACAACGTTATTTTGACAGTCTCTCTCTACAAGACACCGCAACATATTGGAAACTGGCAGCTGAAATAGCCGAAGCTAAAGGTGACAAGGCATTACAGGCTGAGTGTCTGAAAAAACAATTGGCTTGTTTAGAGTAATCTCTGTCTTATCTTAAAAAAGGCCGTCTGAAAACTTTTATGTTTTCAGACGGCCTTTACTATTAGATCCACTAATCAAGTTCTACTGTTGAATTGATATAGGTAACATGATTCATTTCTGTCAAATCCTTACCTTCATCTATATCTGTATATAAAACATTATTGCGTTCCCAAAATACATCTTTGCGTATAACTTTAGCCGGCACGCCTGCAATAACACAGTTATTAGGAAAATGTTTTTTCACTACCGAAAATGCACCAACAATACTACCGCTACCAATCTTTGTACCACCCCAAATTGTTGCGCCATAGGCTACCCACACTCTGTCTCCAATGGTAACGTCTTTAGAAACATTTAAACGTTTTCCAGTATGAACATCATAAATCGGGTGTGCATCATCAGTACGGATTTGATTATTAGTGGCAAACATACAATCTTCACCAATGGACAAGGTTGTATGTTCGGCAACAGTAATATAAACCGGATTGGTACTGGTAGTTTTACTGCCGATGCTAATCGTACAGCCTACTCCCAAACACCATTGGCCTTGCATAGAAACATTTTCTCCAATATAGACTTTGCTGTCCTTGCCTAAAAATTCCAAAAACACATTACGCAAGTTTGCATTAGGGTGGATAACAACTTCATTTCCACCTCCTCCTAGAAATTGGAAATGACAGTTCCGCAGATTATCGGGTGCAGTAATTTTATTTCCGGAGGTGTCAATATAATTACCTGACATCACTTCTTTTTTGCGACTGTTAACTACTGGCCGTTCAGAAAAATATTGTTCCGCACGTTCAGCTAATTTGATAAAGACCGCACAGGTTTGGGCAAAATCCAAAGCACTGACATCATAAATGTATACATTATCCCCATCCTGCTTAGATAAACTGAAGTTTGGAAACATTTCTCCGATATTATCTATCTCACTTTTATTACGATAAAACAGGAAAATCTTCTGCCAATCTAAATTTAAGCTGACAGAAAATGGTGTTTCACGGTCAGATTTGAAATTGCAGTACACATTCTGCTGATAATAAACATCAACAGACGTATTCTTTAATTTGATACTTTTAAGAATTTCTTGCTGAAATTCTTCAGTCGTTTTATCTACCATTACATTCCCCAAACATGATAAATATGGTTCAAATATTAAAAAAATAGACAGTAAATTTTAAATTTACTGTCTATTTACTTCGCATTTAATTCAGATTAATGTCCGAATCAGTGATATGGATGTCCAACAGCAAATTATTGATAATGGTATTGGACAAGAATACTGTATTTCCTGAAAAATCTATGTGCTTTTGAATTTTTTCAAAGTCAAACTCACATAATACAATCGTAGGCAATGCTTCTTTCAGCTCTTTAATATCCGGGTAAAACTCTGATACCTTAGCCGATGAAATGACCACTTGATTTTCAAGGTTATGATCAATTACATCTGGTAACTTTTTGAAAGTCTCCAAAATCGGCGTACGGATAGAGTGCAGATACAATGGATCTTTGCCACCATAGTATTTATGGTTGCCCAAAAATGGATCGATTGCAAAGGTTTTGTACCCACCAATTAAGCCGTGATATACCGCCCCTGTACCGCCTGATGATGCACCGCAAATGACTACGTTTTTCTTATCTACGCCATAAATACTCATCAGGCTCTTAATAAAACGCTGAATATTGTCTTCGATATTTTCATCAAACTTTGTATTCAAACCGTGACTGCCAAACGCGTCTGATACATCAGCCATACGGATGATATAAGTATTGGGCATAATGCTATTGCTGATAAATGGAAATGGGTGGCTATAATAACGGTCAACCATATTCTCATTACTCTTATTGGTATAAGAGAACAACACCAATAGGTTTTTCTTGTTGGCACTCAATACTTTCGGGGCTTCAACAGTATAAATGACATTTTCCAACTCATGGAAAGAGTCTGGGAAATAAGCCAAAAGATCTTTATAACTGTGCTTGTTCACACGACGGAACACACTTACGCCCATTTTGTGTTCAACAGCTAAAAAGCCTCTATTATTTAGCTCATAAACATAATCACTTAGTCCATGATTCCGAGCATAGCTTAGGAAAAACTCATTACTGTCGCCTTTAACACCAATATATTCAACTTCCGGCTTATCCAAATACTCGGCTAAATTAATGCCTTTATTTTTTTCAACATTCAGGATGTAGCATAATTCGCTGCCAAGATAAATGGAAGTAACTTCTAAAATCTCACTAAATTTATCCTCGATTTTTGCCCAATCGGCTTCAGCAAATTTAAAAGACAATACTGTCTTTTCTTGATTAACCGATTGTGGGTAACTTCCATAAATTTCTGAAATATATTTCAGAAATTTATGGAAGCCGGAAATCTTAGAAATTTTGCTCTTATTACGCTCAATAAAGTTAAAGGTTTGTCCTACTGCCGTATAACTGACGCTGACAAAATAGTCGTTCAACAGAAAATCAAACACTATACTTTGATTGTTATAAATCCAAGCGTTAACCTTTTGAGGATCAATCTTGGCTTTTCGTAAGATGTTTTGCTGAATTTGATATAAATCCATTTTATAAACCCTGCTGATATTTTTCCAACAATGCTTTTTTGTCGGTTTTGTGGTTGGTGCTGACTGGAATTTCATCAATGTGAATAAATTCAGACGGCATCATGTAAGACGGTAAATTTTGTACTAATGCGTCTTTGATCGCCTGAGTATCTGCACTTTGCTTGGCTGTATAGAAACACACCAAACGCAATACTGCACCTGTGTTGCGTTTCAAAGCCACTACTGCCACATTATCAAAGGCAAATTCCTTAAGGTTAAGGATTTTTTCTTCAATTTCTGAAAGTTCGATACGGTAGCCATTGAGCTTAATCTGCTCGTCTTTACGGCCTTGTACGTAGAACAATCCATTTTTTTCAAAACCGTAGTCACCTGTTTTATAAGTACGGTTATCTGCACTGTGTACTACCAAGCGTTTAGCATTTTCAGTTTCGTTGTTCAGATAGCCACGCATCACATGGTTACCGCTAATCCAAATCTCTTCGTCAACAATCTCTAATTTGGAATTAAGCACGGCAACGCCTACAGGCAACTCTTCTTCTGCCGCCAGCATATCAGGTGTAATATCAACGTAAGTTGTTGCTACAGTAGCCTCAGTCGGACCATAGGTATTGATAACACGGACACCGGGAAATTTTTGAAAAATCATATTTACTACTGGTTTGCCAAGTTTTTCGCCACAGAACAAAAATTCTTTCAAACTCGGTAAAGTAGCCTGACTGCATTTAGGGTTAAGCAGCTGCTGCATGGCAAAAGAAGGCGTGGAAACCCAGGTAGTAATTTGTTGTTTGGCCAAAAAATCAATCCAGGTGGCAGGATTAGAAATAGCATCACGACTGTTCATAACAATGCAACCGCCGTAAGCCAAGTTGCCAAAGATTTCGTACATTGACAAATCAAACGCAAACGGAGCCTGATTCATAAACACATTAGGTGCGGCTAAATTAAGCTGCTCTTTCATCCATTTCATCAGGTTAAACACGGCTTCACGACCGATTTGCACACCCTTAGGTGCGCCGGTTGTTCCTGAAGTAAACATGATGTAAGCCAAATCTTTTTCAGCCAACTCTACTTCTTCATCAGTCTGCTTTTCAAAAGTTTGCGTTGCCGAACGGTATACAAAGCGTGCTTTCGACAGTTGGCAGATATTGTTCAGACGGCTTTCAGGATAAATACTATCCACCGGAATAAAAGGGATTTTGTTTAATAAGCAGGCATAAATTGCCACTGCAAAATCAATTTCTTTATGGCCGTGCAACACCAGAGGAATGTTTTTGGTAATATCTGCTATGCTTTTGTAAGCCTCGATAAATGCGGCTATTTTTACGCGCAACTCTTCCCAAGAACATTCCTGAGTATCATTAACTAACGCTTTTCCCGAAGTTCGGCTGAAACGGTATTCCAAAAAATCATCAAGATTTTGGAATTCATTTAATTGTTTCATGATTTAGCCTTTGTAATTATTTTCAACATATTGAATGATATTGGCTGAGTTTGCCAAAATATCAACCAGTTGCTCAAACGGCAAATCAACATCAAATTTTTGTTTGATGGCCATAACCAAATCCATTGCGCTCACAGAATCAATAAGTCCTGTAGACAACAATTCTTCATTTGCTGACACTTGTTTTTGTGCAACTTGTGAAATTAACGCCAAAACTTCGTTAGATACTGACATGGTAAGATCCTTTTATTAAAATTGAAATGATAACGCTTTGCACCCTGTGCATAACACTGTGATTATCCCATATTTTTTTACTTTTCAGGTAACTAAATATACAATATCCAAATAAAGCAATCCCTCTTTGACAACACTTACACCAGGCCATCTGAAAGCGTTTGTATTTTCAGCCAACCGGTTTCACGACTTCCAAACACAATTTTAATTAAGGAAAACCAATGACTATTCTTATCACCGGCGGTACCGGTTTTATCGGTTCTCATACCGTTGTTTCCCTGTTGAAATCAGGCTTTAATGCCGTGATTTTGGACAATTTGTGCAATTCGTCTGCCAACATCCTCCCGCGCTTGGAAAAGATTACCGGCAAGTCTGTGCCTTTTTACCAAGGGGATATCCGTGATCGTGAAGTATTGCGTCAAATCTTTGCAGAACACGATATTGATGCCGTCATCCATTTTGCCGGCTTGAAGGCAGTCGGTGAAAGCGTGGCCGAACCAATGAAATACTACGACAACAATGTGTCGGGTAGCTTGGTTTTGGCTGAAGAAATGGCGCGTGCCGGCATATTTAAGATTGTGTTCAGCTCATCTGCTACGGTTTACGGCGATCCGGGTAAAGTGCCTTATACGGAAGATATGCAACCGGGGGATACGACCAGCCCTTACGGCACGTCTAAGTCTATGGTGGAGCGCATTTTGACGGATATCCAAAAGGCCGATCCGCGTTGGAGCGTGATTTTGTTGCGCTATTTCAACCCTATCGGTGCGCATGAAAGCGGTTTGATCGGCGAGCAGCCAAACGGTATCCCAAACAATCTGCTGCCTTATATCTGCCAAGTGGCTTCAGGCAAGCTGCCGCAATTGTCGGTCTTCGGCGATGACTACCCTACCCCAGACGGTACGGGTATGCGCGACTATATCCATGTGATGGATTTGGCGGAAGGCCATGTGGCGGCGATGCAGGCGAAAAGCGATGTTTCGGGCGTACACCTGTTTAATTTGGGTTCGGGACGTGCTTATTCGGTATTGGAAATCATTCGTGCCTTTGAAGCGGCCTCCGGCTTGACCATTCCTTTCCAAATCAAACCGCGTCGCGATGGCGATTTGGCGTGCTTCTACGCCGACCCTACCTACACCAAAGCGCAAACCGGTTGGGAAACCAAGCGCGATTTGGCGCAGATGATGGAAGACTCATGGCGTTGGGTCAGCAACAACCCAAATGGCTACGACGATTAAGTTGACCTGATACAGGCCGTCTGAAAGAGATGTTTTCAGACGGCCTCTTTATCTGAAAAACACACAATCTGTCTGCTATAATCCGTTTATATCATTTTGACTATCCTCTGAAACTTATGAAAAAAATCCTTGTTACCGGCGGCGCGGGCTTTATCGGTTCTGCCGTTGTCCGTCATATTATCCAAAACACCCAAGACTCTGTCGTCAATGTCGATAAGCTGACTTATGCCGGCAATTTGGAATCCTTGACCGAGGTAGCCAATAATCCTCGCTATGCTTTTGAGCAAGTGGATATTTGCGACCGCGCCGAACTCGACCGCGTATTCGCACAACACCAGCCTGATGCCGTGATGCACTTGGCAGCGGAAAGCCATGTCGACCGCTCTATCGATTCGGCAGGCGAATTTATCCAAACCAATATCGTCGGTACATTCAATCTGCTTGAAGCAGCCCGCGCCTACTGGCAACAAATGCCGTCTGAAAAGCGCGAAGCCTTCCGCTTCCACCATATTTCTACCGATGAAGTCTATGGCGATTTGCACGGCACAGACGATTTGTTTACCGAGACCACGCCATACGCGCCGTCCAGCCCCTACTCTGCCTCCAAAGCATCCAGCGACCACCTCGTCCGCGCATGGTTGCGTACTTACGGTTTGCCGACCATCGTAACCAACTGCTCCAACAACTACGGCCCCTACCATTTCCCGGAAAAACTCATTCCGCTGATGATTCTGAACGCGCTTGACGGCAAACCGCTGCCCGTTTACGGCGACGGTATGCAAATCCGCGACTGGCTGTTTGTCGAAGACCACGCGCGCGCGCTGTATCAGGTTGTTACCGAAGGTGTTGTCGGCGAAACCTACAATATCGGCGGCCACAATGAAAAAGCCAATATTGAAGTCGTCAAAACCATCTGCGCCCTGCTGGAAGAGCTTGTTCCTGAAAAACCGGCGGGTGTGGCACGTTATGAAGATTTGATTACTTTCGTACAAGACCGCCCCGGCCATGACGTGCGCTATGCCATCGACGCTGCCAAAATCGGCAGGGAGCTGGGCTGGAAACCTCAGGAAACATTCGAGTCCGGCATCCGCAAAACAGTACAATGGTATTTGAACAACAAAACCTGGTGGCAAAACGTATTGAACGGCAGCTACCGTTTGGAACGTTTAGGCACCGGAAAATAAGTTTTCAGACGGCCTGTTCCCATATTAGGCCGTCTGAAAATCACGCAAACACACACTACTCAGGAGAAAACCCATGAAAGGCATCATCCTCGCCGGCGGCAGCGGCACACGCCTCTATCCCATCACGCGCGGCGTATCCAAACAACTGCTGCCCGTGTACGACAAGCCCATGATTTACTATCCCCTGTCCGTATTGATGCTGGCAGGAATCCGCGATATTTTGGTGATTACCACACCCGAAGACAACGCCTCTTTCAAACGTCTGCTCGGCGACGGCAGCGATTTCGGCATTTCCATCAGCTATGCCGTGCAACCTAGTCCGGACGGCTTGGCACAAGCATTTATCATCGGCGAAGAATTTATCGGCAACGACAACGTCTGCTTGGTTTTGGGCGACAATATTTTCTACGGTCAATCGTTTACGCAAACATTGAAACAGGCCGCCGCCAAGACCCACGGAGCAACCGTATTCGGTTATCAGGTCAAAGACCCCGAGCGTTTCGGCGTGGTTGAATTCGACGAAAACTTCAACGCCCTGTCTATCGAAGAGAAACCGCAACAGCCCAAATCCGATTGGGCGGTAACCGGCTTGTACTTCTACGACCAACGCGTCGTCGAATTCGCCAAACAAATCAAGCCGTCCGCCCGCGGCGAATTGGAAATTTCCGATCTCAACCAAATGTATTTGGAAGACGGTTCATTGTCGGTGCAACTTTTGGGACGCGGTTTCGCATGGTTGGACACAGGCACCCACGAGAGCCTTCACGAAGCCGCTTCATTCGTCCAAACCGTGCAAAACATCCAAGACCTGCAAATCGCCTGCCTGGAAGAAATCGCTTGGCGCAACGGTTGGCTTTCCGATGAAAAACTGGAAGAGCTGGCGCGCCCGATGGCAAAAAACCAATACGGCCAATATTTGCTGCGCCTGTTGAAAAAATAATGTTTGAGGCCGTCTGAAACTTTTCAGACGGCCTTTAGATGAAAGATAAAACGATGAACATCATTGATACCGCCATTCCTGACGTAAAACTGCTTGAGCCCCAAGTCTTCGGCGACGCGCGCGGCTTTTTTATGGAAACCTTCCGCGACGAGTGGTTCAAAACCCAAGTCTGCGAACGCACCTTCGTGCAGGAAAACCACTCCAAATCCGGCAAAGGCGTATTGCGCGGCCTGCACTATCAAACCGAAAACACACAAGGCAAACTCGTGCGCGTGGTTGTCGGCGAAGTATTCGACGTGGCTGTCGATATGCGTAAAGACTCCCCCACTTTCGGCAAATGGGTGGGCGAGATTCTGTCCGCAGAAAACAAGCGCCAACTGTGGGTACCCGAAGGTTTCGCACACGGCTTCTATGTACTGAGCGATGAAGCCGAGTTCGTCTATAAATGCACAGACTATTACAACCCCAAAGCCGAACATTCGCTGATTTGGAATGATCCAACCGTCGGCATCGACTGGCCGCTACAAGGCGAGCCAAACCTGTCGCCTAAAGACTTGGCAGGCAAAGTATTGGCTGAAGCGGTAACGTTTGGATAACTTCAAAACATAACAGAATCAACTGTTTCTATTTTGTAGTATTAGAAAGTTTCAAATGAATTTAAATAAAATTAGAAAATTTTTTAGAGAACCCCATATTTTCTTTAGGGATTTTCTAAATAAACGCTTTCCTCCTTATAATGTAGAACAGCCTATTCCTGAAACTGAAGAATTCACTCTGATCAATGCAGATGCCAATCTTGCATCACTCACAGAAAACGTTTTGCCAAACTTTCCCATCGATGTTGTTTTTACTTGGGTCGACAATACCGATAAAGCATGGCAAGAACAGTATTACCATACCCTGCAACCCATCGATCAGGAAGATATCGGCCTGTATGCGACCGACCCTGCCCGCTTTTCCAACCATAATGAACTTTTTTATTCAGTACAGGCCGTACAAAAGTTTATGCCGTGGGTCCGCAATATTTTTATTGTAACGGCGGATCAAAAACCTAAATGGTTAGATGAAAATTCCCATTCTAAAATTAAATTAATCAATCATTCGCAAATTATTGATGCCAAATACTTACCAACGTTCAATTCCCACGTCATTGAAGCAAACTTATATAAAATTCCAGATTTAAGTGAACATTTTATTTATTTCAATGATGATGTTTTCGTTGCAAGACCACTGACGCCTAACCACTTTTTTGAAAATAATGGTTTGGCTTCCCTATTTGTTGCCAATAAAAGTTTTCAAAAAATGCGTCAACGGGGTCTAATCACACCGACATTGACCGCATCAGAACACGCATTAAAGCTCTTAAAAAGACATTATCCGACAATTAATATCAATACACCGTTGGTACATACTTACGTTCCGCTACGGAAAACATCCTTTCAAAAAGCATGGTCATTATTTGAAGATGAAATAAATTCTTTTCTAAATAACAAGGTACGCCATAATTCTGAACTTAATATGGCCAGTTTTTTAGTACCTTGGTTGATGTACCTTGACGGATATGCCACACCGAAACGTGAAATTTGCTACTATTTCAACATACGCAATTCACATGCCCAGACTCAATATAAGAAATTGTTATTCAAAAAGAAATACCTTCATATGCCCCACTCCTTCTGCATTAACGATTCAAGCAGTAATAATGCAGATAAAAACTATGCCCTACATTTCCGTAACTTTATGGATACTTACTTTGAAATAGAGGCAGAATAAATTTTTACATTAATGATACTTAATAGATAACATAATAATTTAAAATGATTTTTTCAACATTCGGCCTATTTAAACAACGTCTCTTGCTCACCAAATTTTTAGACAAAATTTCAACGGATAAGACCGCATTATTTTGGGGCAAGAAACATCCCAAACGTAGAAAATTAGCACATATCTTAAGATTGCCCCTGCTCAATCTTGAAGACGGCTTTTTACGTTCAGTCGGACTAGGGGTCGCCGGTTATCCGCCCTACTCCATCGTCTATGACGATATCGGTATCTACTACGACACCACCCGTCCTTCGCGTTTGGAACAACTGATTCTTGCCGCCGATACCATGCCGTCTGAAACCTTGGCTCAGGCGCAACAGGCGATGGATTTCATCCTGCAACACCACCTGTCCAAATACAACCACGCGCCCGAACTTTCAGACGATCATCCTTTACGTTCTCCATCCAAGCCTGAAACCGTCCTCATCATCGACCAAACCTTCGGTGATATGGCCATCCAATATGGCGGCGCAGATGCCTCTACGTTTGAACTGATGTTTCAGACGGCCTTGAATGAAAACCCGCAAGCCGATATTTGGGTCAAAACCCATCCCGATGTTTTGTGCGGCAAAAAACAAGGCTATCTGACCCAGCTGGCGCAGCAACACCGCGTCCATCTTTTGGCAGAAGACATCAATCCGATTTCTTTGTTGCAAAACGTCGATAAAGTTTATTGCGTTACCTCACAAATGGGTTTTGAGGCACTTTTGTGCGGCAAACCGCTGACCACTTTCGGTCTGCCGTGGTATGCCGGATGGGGCGTGAGCGACGACCGCCACCCACAAATCGGCAGCCTTGTTCAAACCCAACGCCGCACCCCCCGCAACTTGCTGCAGCTCTTCGCCGCAGCCTATCTGCAATACAGCCGCTACCTCAACCCAAATACCGGCGAAGCAGGCAGCCTCTTTGATGTCATCGACTATCTGGCGACGGTCAAACGTAAAAACGACAAATTGCGTGGCGAGTTATATTGCGTCGGTATGTCTTTGTGGAAACGCGCGGTTGCCAAACCGTTCTTTAACGTACCCTCATGCCGTCTGAAATTTATCTCCTCCACAAAAAAACTGGCCGGGGTCAAACTGTCCGATGATGCGCGCATCCTTGCCTGGGGCAACGGCAAAGAGGCCATCGTCCGTTTTGCCGAACAACACCACATCCCCCTGCTGCGCATGGAAGACGGCTTTATCCGCTCGGTCGGACTCGGCTCCAACTTAGTGCCGCCACTGTCGCTTGTTACCGACGATATGGGTATTTATTTCAATGCCGAAACCCCGTCCCGTCTTGAACACATCCTGCAAAACCAAAACTTCGACGATCAAGACTTTCAGACGGCATTGAAGCTGCAAAAAATGCTGACCGAAAACCACATCAGCAAATACAACGTCGGCAGCTCAGACTTCACCGCCCCGTCAACCGACAAAACCGTTATCCTCGTTCCCGGCCAAGTTGAAGATGATGCGTCTATCCGCTATGGTTCACTCCAAATCTATCGCAATCTGGATCTACTCCGTACCGTGCGCGAACGCCATCCCGATGCCTATATCATCTACAAACCGCATCCCGATGTAGTCAGCGGTAACCGCATCGGCCATATTTCCCCTGAAGATGCTGCACGATATGCCGACCAAACCGCCGAACAAGCCGATATCCTGACCTGTCTCCAATACGCAGACGAAGTTCACACCATGACTTCGCTGACCGGTTTTGAAGCCTTGTTGCGCGGCAAAAAAGTCAGCTGCTACGGCCTGCCTTTTTACGCCGGTTGGGGACTTACCCAAGATCTGCTGCCCATTCCGCGCCGCAGCCGCAGGCTTGAGCTTTGGCAGCTGATTGCCGGCACGCTCATCCACTACCCCGACTACATCCACCCCGAAACCCATCAGGCCATCAATGCGGAAACCGCAGCCCAAATCCTGATACGACAAAAAAATATGCAAAAAAACAACAACGGATTACATCGCGGGTACTTTGCTAAAAAATTAGGTAAAATCAAACAACTATATCGATCTTTCAAATAAACACCATCTAAATTAACAATGTGTCATAAACTTGCCTCTATTGTGGCATTATTGCCTTTGCATCGTTAATTCTCTTGGCGTATGCTTGAAAGTTCAACCTAAAACTATTACACAAAAAACAAAACCACATTGCGACATGAAACAGACCGTCCTCAAAAACAACCTGCAAAACCTGCTTGAAAGCGCAGAAAATATCCTGCTGCTTCAAGGTCCTGTCGGCAATTTTTTTCTACGCCTTGCCGACTGGCTAACTGAAAACAGTAAAACCGTACATAAATTCAACTTTAATGCAGGCGACGACTATTTTTATCCGCCCACTCAAGCGCATACCGTTGTTTTTAACGACGACTACGATGCCTTTCCTGAATTTTTGCAAGAATACATCGTTCAGCATCACATCCAGGCGGTTGTCTGCTTTGGCGACACACGCCCTTATCACGTCATTGCAAAGCACATTGCAAACGAAAACCAAGCCAGTTTCTGGGCGTTTGAAGAAGGCTATTTCCGCCCCTACTACATCACATTAGAAAAAGACGGCGTCAACGCATTTTCCCCGTTGCCGCGCCGTGCCGACTTTTTTCTTGAACAATTTCCTAAGCTTGCCCAGCAGGAATATAAAGCGCCAACGCCGGTACGCGGCGGTTTTACGCCCATGGCAAAAAACGCCATCCGTTACTATATCGAGTTGTTCCGCAATCCACGCAAATACCCCGACTACATCCACCACCGCGCGCCCAATGCCGGCCATTACCTCAAACTGTGGTCGCTCTCCATCCTCAAGCGTTTGAACTACTATATTGAAGACATCCAAATCGCCAAACGTGTGGAAGCAGGCAAATACGGCAAGTTTTTTATTGTTCCCTTGCAGGTATTTAACGACAGCCAAGTCCGTATCCATTGCGACTTTCCCAGCGTCCGCAGCTTCCTGCTTCATGTTTTGAGTTCATTTGCCGAACACGCGCCTGCCGATACCAACATCATCATTAAGCATCATCCGATGGACCGCGGTTTTATCGACTACTGGCGCGACATTAAACGCTTTATCAAAGAACACCCCGAACTCAAAGGCCGCGTAATTTATGTCCATGATGTCCCCCTGCCCGTTTTCCTGCGCCACGGCCTCGGCATGGTCACCATCAACAGCACAAGCGGGCTGTCCGGACTGATTCACAATATGCCTGTCAAAGTGCTCGGTCGTGCCTATTATGATATTCCCGGCATTACTGACCAAAATACCTTGGCAGAATTTTGGAATCATCCGACACCGCCTGACAAAGAGCTGTTCCATGCCTACCGAATGTACCACCTCAACGTGACCCAAATTAACGGCAACTTCTATAGTCAGGTCTTTTTTCCCAACAAAAAAACCTCCGACTCTTCCTCTCCAACAACCTGACTTAGCGAAAGAAAAGCTCAGGCCGTCTGAAATGTTTTTCAGACGGCCTGAAGCAATCAATACCTTAGTTACTGCCATGTAAATAAAACACAAAAAACTGCATTTATCATTAACAA
This sequence comes from Neisseria sp. HMSC068C04, assembly GCF_001810105.1. Taxonomy (NCBI): domain Bacteria; kingdom Pseudomonadati; phylum Pseudomonadota; class Betaproteobacteria; order Neisseriales; family Neisseriaceae; genus Neisseria; species Neisseria sp. HMSC068C04. The sequence continues at coordinate 96,340 of NZ_KV799924.1, read as the reverse complement.
TAAATTACAAAAACAGTATAATGACCGAGCTGTCATGAGCGCGTACCGACTCAACCTGAGCCCTTTGTAACACATAAAATATGGATGCCCCTAGGCAAAACAATATAACAAGCCAAGCATCCTAAAGATAAGCCAGCAAGGCAATACACTCTGCAAAACTGTGCCGAGCAATATTTTTACAAAGACCTCAACCGGTATCGCCGCCCATATGCCGCAGCATCCGTCTTCCACTTTATATCCGCCCGCAAACCATGACCGCCGCTCCTGATATCCTCTACCGGCAAGCCGCCGCCCTTTTGGAACAATCCAATACCGCCCAAGCCCTGCCCCTGCTGCAACAGGCCGCAGAGCAGGGATATACGGAAGCTGCTTTTGTATTAGGCGGCCATCTGCTGAAAAACGGTCATCCGGAGCAGGCACTTCCATGGTTGGAAGCCGCCGCGGCCCAACGCCATCCTAAGGCACTCTTTATCCTGCTGCAACAACGCGAACGCAACGGCACCCCGACCGGACAGCTTCTTAACGAATACGCCTGGCTGGGTGAGCAAGGTCACCTCGAAGCCCAATTAATCCTCATGCGTTACCATGCGCAACGCAACGATCCACAATCGCTCTACTGGGCAGAGCTTGCCGCTGCCCGATATGCTGCGCCTGCGTATTACCATCTGGCACGCCATCATCAACGCCAAGGCGATGTTACAACAGCCATCGAACAATACGAAAAAGCGGCAGCGCTCGGCGTGACTGCCGCCTACTGGCAACTCGGTCAAATCTACTTCTACGGCACAGGTGTCAGTCCTAACCACGCACAAGCCGAACACTATCTCGAACAAGCCGCGCAAGCCGGCCACATCGCCGCACAAACCCTGCTGGCCGACCTTCTTGCCACCCAACGCAAACCCGAAGCCTTAGAATGGTATCGTCGTGCCGCCGATAAGGAACAAGCGGAAGCACAGGTCAAGCTGGCCCAATACGCCCTGACCGGCGAACTTTCCGAACGTGACCCATTCCAAGCGGCGCGCTATGCCAAAGCCGCTGCCGAGAAAGACCATCCCGAAGCCCTGAAAATCATGGGCGACCTCTACCGCTACGGCCTCGGCATCAAAGCCGACAACCATATCGCTCATGATTACTACCACCGTGCCGCCGCGCTGGGTGCTGCCGCCGCCGCACAAAAACTCATCAGCGACGCCGCACTGTACCATCCGCAACAATACGAACAAATCAAAACTGCCGCCCTGCAACAGCAACAAACCGAAACCACATACCGTTTGGCGGAAACACAAGCCCACGCCATCGGCCGTCCCGCAGACTACAATGCCGCGCGCAAGAATTACATGGAAGCTGCCGAGTTCTACCATAAGAACGCGGCGGCAGCCTTAGGCCGTATCTACCATTATGGCCTCGGCACAGCGCAAGATCCTCGGGCGGCTGCACACTGGTACACCATCGCTGCCGAACAAAACCATCCTTCAGCACAATACCACCTCGCCTGTTTTTACTATCACGGGCAAGGTGTCGGCTGTCATGTTCCAACCGCCTGCTACTGGCTGCAGGCCGCCATCAGCAACGGCCACACTTCGGCCGAATCATTAACATCCCTATTAGAACAATGGCGCCGCGAAGCGCACCATGCCATCGGGCAAAAGGCCGTCTGAAAAGATTTACACTCGCATTTTTTGACAATCTTTAACTATTCCCCTAATATTTGCCAGTTATTTTTCACGGACACGTCATTGTTTTCATTTCTTTCTGAAAACACCTTGTCCGCGCATCAATACCATGACACTCGGCGGATAACGCCGAGCGTTGAAACACACTACATCCGGAACGAAAACGGATACTCGGAAAAACATTTCTAGGAGGTGAAACAACATGGAATGGGAATTCAACAGTTATTACACACTGATTGCCGCCACGCTCGTGTTGCTGGTTGGTAAATTTCTGGTTCAAAAAATCAAATTCTTAAGAGACTTCAATATTCCCGAGCCGGTCGCCGGCGGTTTGATTGCCGCTATCGTCCTGTTCGCCCTGCACGAAGCCTACGGCGTCAGCTTCAAATTTGAAAAACCGCTGCAAGATGCATTCATGCTTATCTTCTTTACATCCATCGGTTTGAGCGCCGACTTCTCCCGTTTGAAAGCGGGCGGTTTGCCTTTGGTTATCTTTACCGCCGTGGTGGGTGCATTCATCATCGTCCAAAACTTTGTCGGTGTCGGCTTGGCGAGCGCATTGGGCTTGGATCCGCTGATTGGCCTGATTACCGGTTCTATTACCCTGACCGGCGGTCACGGTACCGCCGGCGCATGGGGCCCTGACTTTGAAAGCAAATTCGGCCTGACCGGAGCAACCGGCTTGGGTATGGCTTCTGCGACATTCGGCCTGGTATTCGGCGGTTTGATCGGTGGTCCTGTTGCACGCCGTCTGATCAACAAAATGGGCCGTAAACCTGTCGTCAAAACTGCCAAATCCGACGACAACGATGCTACCGACGACATCTTTGAACAAGCACAGCGCACCCGCCTGATTACTGCCGAGTCTGCTGTCGAAACCCTCGCTATGTTTGCCGGCTGTTTGGCATTTGCCGAAATCGTGGATGGCTACGACAAAGCCTTCTTCGACTTGCCTAAATTCGTATGGTGTCTGTTTGCAGGCGTGGTCATCCGCAACGTCCTGACCGCAGCCTTCAAAGTCAATATGTTTGACCGTGCCATCGACGTCTTCGGTAACGCCTCCCTGTCCCTCTTCCTGTCTATGGCCCTTCTGAACCTGAAACTGTGGGAATTGACCGGTTTGGCAGGCCCTGTGACCATCATCTTGGCCGTACAAACCGTCGTGATGATTCTGTACGCAACCTTCGTTACCTACGTCTTCATGGGTCGCGATTACGACTCTGCCGTATTGGCGGCCGGTCACTGCGGCTTCGGTTTGGGTGCCACCCCGACTGCCGTTGCCAACATGCAGTCCATTACCCAAACTTTCGGCCCGTCGCACAAAGCCTTCTTGATTGTGCCTATGGTGGGTGCATTCTTCGTTGACTTGCTCAACGCCGCCATCCTCTCCGGCTTCATCAGCGTCATCAAAGGCTGATACGTCTGACATAGAAAAGCACTTGCCGCATTTACTTGCTGCAAGTGCTTTTGTTATGATAGGCACGTCAGGCCGTCTGAAAGGCCGTCATCTTCAGGAGTACCTATGTACAAAAAAACCGCTTCCGTATTGATTTTAAGCACAATTCTTCTTGCCGCATGCAGCAAAGAAGAGCCGAAAGCCGCGCTTGATTGCGCCCAACCGGCCACACTGCAAAACATCCGTACCACCATCGAAGACACCCTCAAACAACAAGCGCGCTCCTTTGCCCGCAATGACAACCGCCAATTCGTCGATGCCGACAAAATCATCGCCGCCGGCCTCGAATTAGAAACCCTGCTTGAAGACCCCAAAGAAACCGAAGACAACGGCAAAGCCATCTGCCGCGCCAACCTCAAAATCCGCATCCCCGACACCATCCTCAAAACGGCCATAGACAACAGCCCGCTGATTTACGGCAACACCCCGTTGTCCGACATGCTCGAACAAAAACTGATGGGCAGCAACCTGACTTTTGAAAACAACACGTTCAGCACCACCCTGCTCTACACCCCCGATAAAGACGGCAAACCGGTTCTCGAAGACAACACCCTGAGCACCACGGCCCAAACCCTTTCCGCCACCCTGCTGCCCTACGGCGTAAAAAGCATCGTCATGATAGACGGCAAGCCTGTATCCAAAGAGCAGGCCATCAAGCTGTTGCAAAACCAAAATATGGAAGAGCCGCCGACTGTTGATCCACAAGACATCCTTGAAAACAACGCCGCCAGCCAAGCCGTCGGCTTGACCGATGATGACAACGATTCAGACTACGAAGTCCTGCGTCCTGACCATGAAACCTCGCGCAACGAACCGCCCGGCCTCAGTCAAAGCGAACTCGACAACGCGCGCGCGCAAAACCGTCAGGCAGACGGCGAGATCAACGACCTCTGGGGCGGCATGGACAGCGATGTCAAACAACAAATCCTCGGCGAACAACGCGCCTGGATTCAAAGCAAAAAACTCAACTGCCAACAAGCCGCCGCGTCCGCAGACAGCGCCGCACAAGCAGAATACCTGCGCCTGCAGTGTGAAACCCGCATGACCCGCGAACGTACGCAATACCTGCGCGGCTATTCCATCAACTAAAACCAATAAGGCCGTCTGAACATTCAGACGGCCCACAAGAAAGCACATCACATCATGCAATACCGAATCCACCGTGAAGGCGATGCCCCAAACACACCATCTTCAGCCTCCACACCCGTTGACAACTGGGAGCGCAACACCCTGCGCGAAGTCCTCCTCGCCGCCTACCAAGAACAGCGCCGCGCCCGCATTTGGCGCAATATCTGGCGCGGCGTCGCCGTCCTCATCTTCCTCAGCCTGATCTTCGGCCTCGCGGAAGAAGAAGGAAAAACCACGAGCATCCATGCCCGCGGCGAACATACCGCCGTTATCGACCTGACCGGCGAAATCGGCAACGACATCGACGACCAAGTCCAAATCCTGCGCGACAGCATGGAAGCCGCCTATAACAACGGCAACGCCAAGGCCATCATCATCCGCGCCAACAGCCCAGGCGGTTCGCCTGTCGTGTCCAACACCGCCTTTAACGAAGTCCGCCGCCTCAAAGCCGAACACAAAGACATCCCCGTTTACCTCGTTGCCGAAGACATGTGTGCTTCCGGCTGCTACTACATTGCCGCCGCAGCCGACAAAATTTACGCTGATCCTTCCAGCATTGTCGGCAGCATCGGCGTGATCGGCGGCGGTTTCGACTTTACCGGCATGATGGACAAAGTCGGTGTCAAACGCCGTCTGAAAACCGCCGGCAGCAACAAAGGCATGGGCGACCCTTTCACGCCTGAAACGCCGGCACAAACCCAAATTTGGGAAACCATGTTGGGCGATATCCACCAAGAATTTATCAAAGCCGTCAAACTCGGCCGCGGCGCGCGATTGAAAGACAAACAATATCCCGATGTTTTCAGCGGCCGCATCTACACCGGCAAAGAAGCCAAACAGGTCGGCTTAATCGACGATTTCGGCAGCATTTACAGCGTCGCCCGCGATGTTGTCAAAGCCCCTGAGCTGGTCAACTACACGCCGCAAGACGATTTCAGCAAAATGCTCAGCCGCCGCTTCGGTGCGGAAGTGAAGGCCAAAGTCAAAGAAACTTTGTCTGAAATTTGGTAAACCAAAAAACCAAAAGGCCGTCTGAAACCCAATTAGGGCTTCAGACGGCCTTTTGATATGGTTTTTAAAATAAAGTGCTGATTATTGTCCAAACATTTATCGACCTCATCAAATCGGCAGGCAAATATTTCCTGATGATGCTCTTACAAGAACACTTTACGCCGACAAACGATTAAACCTCCACGCTTCAGACGGCCTGCTGCATATTGTGCGCCATATCAAGCGCGGCACGGACAGCGGTAATCAGGCTGCCGGAATCGGCTTTGCCTGTGCCTGCCAAGTTCAAAGCCGTGCCATGATCGACGGAGGTGCGGATAAAGGGCAGGCCGAGGGTGATGTTCACGCCTTCGCCGAAACCGGCGTATTTGAGCACCGGCAGCCCTTGGTCGTGGTACATGGCAAGGACGGCATCGGCATCTTTGAGCAGGAAGGGTTGGAACACGGTATCGGCCGGATAAGGGCCGCGTGCGTCTATGCCTTCGGCCTGCAGGGCATGAAGCGCCGGAATAATGGTGTCGATTTCTTCGTGTCCCAAATGGCCGCCTTCGCCCGCGTGGGGATTGAGGCCGGTAACGAGGATAACCGGTTTGGCTATGCCGAACTTATGGCGTAGGTCGTGTTCAAGAATGCGGACAACCGACTCGATTAAAGGCTTCGTGATGGCGGCGGAAATATCTTTAAGCGGCAGATGAGTAGTCACTAATGCAACTCGCAATCCGCCGCCGGTCAACATCATGACGACTTGTTCGGTATGGCTTTTTTCGGCGAGGTATTCGGTATGACCGCTGAAAAAGCCGTTGCCTGCGTGGGCATCGTTGATGATGCCTTTATGCAGCGGCGCGGTCACCATGCCGGCAAACAGGCCGTCTGAAATACCTTGATACGCGGTATCCAGCAGTCGGAGCACATACGCGGCATTGGCAGGATTGAGTTCGCCCGCCCGACACTCGGCATCTAAGGGAATATGCAGGACTTCGAGTTCGCCCTTGGGCAACGGTTCAGCCGCTTGGGCTTGAAAATCGCGCAAGATGACGGATTTGCCGAGCTGTTCGGCCCTGTTTACCAACAGGTTTTTGTCGCACAAAACAACGGGGCGGCAAGGAAGGTCGGCGAAAGCCAAATCAAGGCAGATGTCGGGGCCGATGCCGGCCGGTTCGCCGGATGTAATGGCGAGAATGGGAGCAGTCATGGTGTTTCTCGGTACGGGTTACAGTATTTAGACAACAGTCAGGCAAAATGCCTGCCCTACTTTTGCAGATTAACACAAATACAAAAAGGCCGTCTGAAAACAGTTTTTGCTTGGTCAAACTGTTTTCAGACGGCCTTGGCTGTTTACCGTTTTACACTTAAGAACGGCGGCCGATCATGCGGTATAAAACGTCGTGGCCTTGAATGCGGTGAACCACAACCATGACAATGTGGCCGGCGACAAGCGCAAAAAGCAGCCAGCCGAGTTTGCCGTGCGCCATATTGCCGAGGTTGGACATCCATTCGATTTTTTCAGGCGAACCCTGCATCACTTGGACGCCGAATACTTTCAATGGGCCGCGACCGCCGCCGTATTGGCGGATCATGCCGATAACGGGAACGGCGAGCATAAGGACGTAAAGGGCAAGGTGGCCTGCTTTGGCGGCAAAGCTGTCGGCGGCAGGACGTTTGGACGCATTGAGCAAAGCCCAAACAATGCGCACGGCAATCACCAGCAGCGTGATGAAACCGATGGATTTATGCACGCCGAAGAGCGATTTGACCCATTCTTCGCCATCGTAGATGGTCCAAACGGTAATGGTGGAGAGGATGCCGATAAAACCGAGTACGGTCAGCCAGTGCAACGCGCGCGCGACAGCATCGTAGGTTTGTGGGCGTGTAGTGGTCATAATGTTTCCTTATTGTTGATTTGTTTGGTTTTTTGAATCGGCGGCATTGTAACAAAAATGCCGAACTGATTATGTTGCCTTTTTGAAGAGATTTCGTAAATGTTTGGAAAATTTGAAGAAACGGCGGTTTTATCCATCAGGCTGCCCGGGCCGTCTGAAAACAAGGGCAGGAATACCACCTTCTATGCCGAACTCGGGCTAAAATAGGCGTTTTTATTCTCGGGTACGCATCGATGCAGGTTTGGATTCGGCGGTTTGCGCTGTTGCTTCTGCCTTTGGGTTTCTTGGCGATTATGGTGGCCGCGCCTTTGCTGTCGCTGGCGTTTTACGACGGCGAAGGCGCTTGGGCGGAAGTGGTGGCTGATGACTATATGCGCCTGCGCTTGGGCTGGACGGTGGCGCAGGCGGTTTTGACCTGCATCTTGGTCACGGCTTTGGGCGTGCCTGCGGCGTGGGTGCTGGCGCGGATGGACTTCGCCGGACGGCGCACGGTTTTGCGCCTGCTGATGCTGCCTTTTGTGATGCCGACCTTGGTCGCGGGCATGGGCGTACTAGCTTTATTTGGCGCACACGGTATGCTGGCGGCAGGCTGGCAGGACACGCCGTGGTTGCTGATTTACGGCAACGTATTTTTCAACCTGCCGGTTTTGGTGCGCTCGGCGTATCAAGGATTTGTGCGTGTGCCGCAGGCGCGGTTGCTGTCGGCGCAATCTTTGGGCGCGGACGCGTGGAGGCGGTTTGTCTGGGTCGAATGGCCGGTGGTGCGCGCGTGGGTTGCCGGCGGCGCGTGCCTGGTGTTTTTATATTGTTTTTCAGGCTTCGGACTGGCCTTGCTGCTCGGCGGCGAACGTTTTGCGACGGTGGAAGTGGAAATCTACCGGCTGGTGGCGTATGAGTTGGACATGGCGCGTGCGTCGGTGTTGGTGTGGCTGGTGCTGGCGGTTACGGCGGCGGCAGGCGGTTTGTATGCGTATTGGAGCAGGCGCGTGGCTGTGGATAAATCGGTCTCGCCTTTGCCTCCGCGTGCGCCGATATGGGCTTGGGAAAAATGGCTGACGGCAACGGTATTGGCCATGTTGGCAGTCTGCTGCCTGCTGCCTTTGGCGGCTGTATGGCTCAAGGCGGTATCGGCTGGCTCTTCGTGGGCAGTCTTGCTGGAAGCGCAAACGTGGGCGGCTGTGTGGAACACCATCCGTTTCTCTGCGGCAGCGGTGGCGGCGGCGACGGTTTTGGGCGTGCTGTATGCGGCCGCGGCACGGCAAATGGCGTGGTTGCGCGCGCTGATGTTTTTGCCGTTTATGGTGTCGCCCGTGTGCATCGCGTTTGGCGTTTTGTTGCTCTATCCGCAGTGGACGGCTTCGCTGTGGCTGCTGACCGCAACTTACGCGCTGTTGGCGTATCCATTTGTGGCCAAAGATGTATTGGCCGCATGGGACGGTTTGCCCAAAGATTACGCGGCGGCGGCGCGTACTATGGGCGCAAACGGTTTTCAGACGGACTGTTATGTAACCACGCCTTTATTAAAACCGGCTTTACGGCGCGGCCTGACTTTGGCTTCGGCAACGTGTATCGGCGAATTTGCGGCCACATTGTTCCTGTCGCGTCCCGAATGGCAGACGCTGACCACTTTGATTTACGATTATCTCGGACGTGCCGGTGCGGACAATTACGGACGGGCAATGGTGTTGACGGCGGTATTGACCGCTTTGGCTTTAACGGCATTTTTGCTGGTGGACGAAGCGGAAGGACAAAAGGCCGTCTGAACGCGGTCGGCTCAAATTCCCTTCACTTTCACTACACTCTTGCCACGTCTTGTATCGAAAATTGATTGAATCCGCTATATAATTTGTTTTTAACCGCACTCAACACGATCTATCATGACCGACTTAGAAACCAAACGCCTTGAAACCCAAGCCATGCTGGACAATGCCGACTTGCTGTTTGACCAAGAACAATGCCGCGCGGCCTTGCAAAAAGTTGCCGACGACATTACCCGCGACTTGGGCGACAAATACCCTTTGCTCCTGCCTGTAATGGGTGGTGCGGTGGTGTTTACAGGGCAGCTGCTTCCGCTGTTGCGCTTTCCTTTGGACTTTGACTACGTCCACGTTTCCCGCTACGGCGACAAACTCGCAGGCGGTACGTTCAACTGGAAACGCATGCCCGACCCCGAGCAAATCAAAGGCCGTCATGTAGTCGTTTTGGACGACATCCTGGACGAAGGCCACACCATGGCCGCCATTCAGGAAAAACTGTTGGAAATGGGCGCGGCAAGCTGCCGTGCGGCCGTATTTGCCAACAAACTGATCGACAAAGAAAAACCGACCAAAGCCGATTATGTCGGTTTGGACGTGCCCAACCGCTACGTCTTCGGCTACGGCATGGATGCCGCCGGCTGTTGGCGCAACCTCGGCGAAATCTACGCCTTAAACAATAAATAAAACAAAGGCCGTCTGAAAAATCTTCAGACGGCCTCAACCCCCATGCTAGGAACACATCATGATAGGTTTGTTAATCATTACACATGAAACCATAGGCGAAGCCTATCGCGGTTTGGCCGACCATTTCTTCCCCAACGGCTTCCCCGAAAATCTCCACATCCTCGGCGTACAGCCCGACGAGGATCAAAACGACATCATCAACAATGCCATCGCCGCATTGCAGGAATTTCCCGACAACCGCGGCGTGCTGATCATGACCGACATCTTCGGCGCAACACCGTGCAACGCCGCACGCCGACTGGTGCGCGAAAACAAATCCGCCATCCTGACCGGCCTCAACGCCCCGATGATGATTAAAGCCATCCAATACTCATCACAAGCCGAAAACCTCTCCGACTTCACCGAAACCGTCAAAGAAGCCGCCATCCGGGGCATTTTCGCCATTACATCCGCACCTGAAGACCTGGTGTGCAAAGAAAACGGCTAAGGCCGTCTGAAAACATTCACTTTACGAACATTTAGGGGACATCCATGCTCAAACAAGAAATCGAAATCATCAACAAACTCGGCCTGCACGCGCGCGCCTCCAGCAAATTCACCCAAACCGCCTCCCAATTCCAAAGCGAAGTCTGGGTCACCAAAAACGGCAACCGCGTCAACGGCAAAAGCATCATGGGCCTGATGATGCTGGCCGCCGCCAAAGGCACCGTGATTGAGCTGGAAACAGAAGGCGCAGACGAAGCCGCTGCCATGCAGGCGTTGACCGACCTCATCAACGACTACTTCGGCGAGGGCGAATAATGAGCATCGTCCTACACGGTGTAGCCGCGGGCAAAGGCATTGCCATCGGCCACGCCCACCTCATTACGCGCGGCACAACGGAAGTCCCCCAATACGACATCAATCCCGACAAACTCGATGCCGAAGTTGCCCGTTTTGACACCGCCATCAAAGCCACGCGCAAAGAATTGGAACAACTGCGCGGCGCGATTCCCGAAAACGCCCCGACCGAATTGGGTGCGTTCATCTCCCTGCACCTGATGCTGCTGACCGATGTTACCCTCTCGCGCGAACCCATCGACATTTTGCGCGAACAAAAAATCAACGCCGAATGGGCATTGAAACAGCAAAGCGACAAGCTCGCCGCCCAGTTCGACAGCATCGACGACGACTACCTGCGCGAACGCAAACAAGACATGCTCCAAGTCGTCCACCGCATCCACAACAACCTTGTCGGCCAAAGCAACGAAATCAACTTCGCCGACAACCTGTTTGACGACACCGTCCTCATCGCGCACGACCTCTCGCCTGCCGATACCGTATTGTTCAAAGAGCAGCACATTACCGCTTTTGTAACCGATGCCGGCGGCCCGACCAGCCACACCGCCATCTTGGGCCGCAGCCTCGACATCCCGTCCGTCATCGGCCTGCACAACGCCCGCAAACTCATCACCGAAAACGAAATCGTCATCGTCGACGGCATCAACGGCACCCTCATCATCGATCCCGACGAAGTCGTCCTCAACGAATACCGCCGCCTCGCCCGCAAATACCGCAGCCACAAGCGCGAACTCAACAAAATCAAAAAAACCGCCGCCACCACGGCCGACGGCATCAACATCGAACTCTTGGCCAACATCGAATCCGCCGAAGACATCAAAACCCTGCACAACTTCGGCGCAGACGGCGTCGGCCTGTTCCGCAGCGAATTTCTTTATCTCAACCGCGACACCATGCCGTCTGAAGACGAGCAATACGAAGTGTACAGCGCGATTGTGAAAAAGATGAAAGGCAAAAGCATCACCATCCGCACCGTCGATTTGGGTGTCGATAAAAATCCGCGCTGGTTCGGCCAAAACAGCTCGCCCAACGGCAGCCTCAACCCTGCACTCGGCCTGACCGGCATCCGCCTGTGCCTCGCCGAGCCGGTCATGTTCCGCACCCAAATGCGTGCCATTCTCCGCGCCGCCGCCCACGGCCCCGTGCGCATGATGTGGCCGATGATTACATCCATTTCCGAAGTGCGCCAATGCCTTATCCACTTAGACACGGCCCAACGCCAACTCGCCGAACGCGACGAAGCCTTCGGCCCGGTCAGCATCGGCTGCATGATTGAAATCCCGTCCGCCGCCATGACCGTCGGCAGCATCCTCAAGCTCGTCGATTTCATCTCCATCGGCACCAACGACCTGATTCAATACCTCCTGTCGGTCGACCGCGGCGACGACAGCGTCGGCCACCTCTACCAACCCGGCCACCCTGCCGTCCTCAAAACGCTGCAACACATCATCCGCACGGCAAACCGCATGGAAAAAGGCGTGTCCATCTGCGGCGAAATGGCCGGCGATACCGTCTTCACCCGACTGTTGCTCGGCATGGGCCTGCGCCGTTTCTCCATGAACCCCAACAACCTGCTTTCGGTCAAAAACATTATCCTGCACAGCCACACCGGCCATCTCGAAAACGATGCCGCCAAAATCCTGCGCTGCGAAGATCCGGAAAAAACCGAGAAGCTGATCAAAATCCTCAACCAAAGCGAACAGGCGGAATCACAGGCCGTCTGAACCTCCGGCAAGGGCGTGTTTCGATACACGCCCTTTTTATTCGCCCCCATTTTGGGTTTACGCCCGATTCTCCCGCAAGCCCCTTCTTCCCTATTTCGCCATTTCAAAAACCAACCTTTTTCACTTTTCCCCAATACTGCTTACAGACCGTCTGAAAAATATATGGCGCAAGTGAAATAAACGCTTTTATACCCACCCCAAAGGCCGTCTGAACCCCGATTACAAGGTTTCAGACGGCCTGCTGTACTCAACCGGATACCTTTTATTTTTTGCAATAAATGACCCTTTGCCTATTTCTTCCAGCTACTGCCCACTATGGCTTTAGGCACCCATATCATTCCTTTTCACTAGGTCTTCAGTATACCCAAACATTATCTCTTTATTTTAATGATGCAACTTTTTATTCTGGAATATGTCTATTCTCATGTTTCACTTGAAAAAAGATTCAATACCTTGTAAATTTATAAAAGATAATGGTTATCATCATATTTTAAAGGAATAGTTCATGAGATTGACGCAACTTTCTGCTTTGATTGCCGCCGCCGCTTTATCAGTCGGCTCCGTATCCGCTTTTGCCAAACCCGTTCAGCTGACCGATACCGTCGGCCGTAAAGTAACCGTCGACCTGCCTGCCAAACGCGTGGTTTTGGGCTTCTACTACCAAGACTACATGGCCATCGGCGGTAAAACCGCGCTGGACAACGTCGTCGGTTTCTCCAAAGCAGTTTGGGCCGACTGGGCGCCGCCAAGCTGGGCGGCATTCAGCAAAGCCGTGCCTAAGCTGAACCAGCTTGCCGACGTGGGCGAGGTGGAAGTCGGCACGTTCTCCGTTGAAAAAGTATTGGCATTGAAACCCGATTTGCTGATTTTGGCGGACTGGCAGTATAAGGCTTTGGGTTCCGACCTCGACCGCATCAACAAGGCGGGCATTCCGATTGTGGTGTTGGACTACAACGCGCAAACGGTCGCCAAACACATTCAATCAACCAAACTCATCGGCACGCTGACCGGCCAGCAGCAAAAAGCGGACAAGCTGGCGGCGGACTACAAACGCATCGCCGACACCATCCAAGCGCGCGTGAAAAAAGCCAACCTGCCCAAGCCTAAAGTCTATATCGAGTTCGGCAACAAAGGCCCTGCGGAACACAGCGTAACCTTCGGCAAGAGCATGTGGGGTTCGATGGCGACGCTGGTCGGCGGCAACAATATCGCCGCATCTTCGGTCGAGTACTACGGCCCGATCAACCCTGAAAAAGTCCTCGCCGCCAAACCCGACGTCATCGTGATTACCGGCCGCGAAACCGAATTGAAGAAAAGCCCGACCGCCATGGTGATGGGTTGGGGCATTCCGAAAGCGGAAGCGGAAAAACGCTTGGCAGGCTTTGCCAAACGCGCCGGCTGGGCCAACCTGCCTGCGATTAAAAACAACCGCCTCTACGCCGCCTACCACGCCAACTCACGCACGCTGTCCGACAGCGCATCGATTCAGTTTATGGCCAAAGCGATTTATCCGCAATTGTTTAAGGATTTCAACCCTGAGAAGACCTATCTGGACTTCTACCGCCAAAACCTGCCCGTCGTACCGAACGGCACGTTCTACCTCTATCCGAAAGGACAATAAGGTAGTTTAGATTTTCAGACGGCCTTTTAAATCGTAAGGCCGTCTGAAATTTTTGCGGAAGAAAAAGGCAAACCTGTTCTCCCCTTTCACAACACTCTTTTTTAAAGGTTTGAAACATGAATGATTCGGTTGTCGCCGAGATTGTAAAAAACCAGCGCAAGTTGGAAGGCAAGCGTTGGTTGATTGTGTTGATGTTTTTAGTCATCGCCGCGGTCAGTTTCCTATTCGATATCGCTACCGGCCCTGCGATGATGGACACGCTGCCCGTCGGCGAAGTGGTCAATGTTTTGCTGGGCAAACCCGAAGTCGATGAAATGAACCGCCTGATTGTGATGGATTTGCGCCTGCCGATTGCGGTGATGGCCTTGGTGGTCGGCGCGGCTTTAGGTGTCGGCGGTGCGGAAATTCAAACGCTCCTGAACAACCCGATGGCCAGCCCTTATACGCTGGGCTTGGCGGCAGCGGCGGGTTTGGGCGCGTCGGCGGTGATTGCGTTCGGCGGTTTCGGGCTGCCTGAAACAGTCGCCGTCCCCATCGGCGCGTTTGTGATGACCATGCTGGCTTCGGGCATCTTGTTTCTGTTTGCCTCGGCGCGCCGCTTCAATTCGGCGATGCTGGTGCTGGTAGGGATTGCGCTTTTGTTTCTGTTTCAGTCGATTTTGTCGCTGATTCAATTTATCGCCGCGCCTGAGATTTCGCAGCAGATTCTGTTTTGGCTGTTCGGCAGCCTGACCAAGGCAACTTGGGAAACGGTCATCGTTACGGCGGCGGTTACGGCGGTATGCGTGTTTCTGCTTTCGCGCGATGTGTGGAAGCTGACCGCGCTGCGCTTGGGCGAAGAACGCGCCGTCGGGCTGGGCATCAATCTGCAATTTTTGCGCCTGAAAACGCTGGTATTGGTGGCGGTAATGACGGCGACGGCCATCAGTTTTGTCGGCGTGATCGGCTTTATCGGCTTGGTCGCGCCGCATGTGGCGCGGATTCTTTTGGGCGAAGACCAACGTTTCTTCCTGCCCGGCGCGATGCTGGCGGGGGCGGCGTTTTTGTCGGTAGCGAGCGTGTTGTCCAAGGTGATTATCCCGGGCGCGCTGTTTCCGGTGGGGATTGTTACGTCGTTTGTCGGCGTGCCGTTCTTCTTCTGGATTGTATTAACGAAACGATAGGCCGTCTGAAATGTTGAAACTTGAAAACGTACACATCCGGCGCGGCGATTATGTAGTCGCCGACAATATCGATTTGACGCTGGAACAAGGCAAAGTCTATTCCGTGCTCGGCCCCAACGGCACGGGCAAATCCTCGCTGATGAAAACGATTTTCGGCGAAGTGGCGCACAAAGGCACCATCCGCTACGGCAACGAAGTGTTGAGCAAAATCCACCTGCAAAGCTGGCGCAAACGCATAGGCTATATGCCGCAGGACACCGCCGCCGAAGCCTCGCTGACCGCGCTGGAAGTCGTGTTGCTCGGCCGCATGGACGCGCTGCACATGCACGTCGGCGACGAGCTGCTGCACGAAGCCGCAAGTATCATGGCGGAGCTGGGCATCGGCCATCTGGCGCACCGAGACGTCATGCGGCTTTCCGGCGGACAGCGGCAGCTCGTCATGTTTGCCCAAGTCATGCTGCGCCGTCCCGAAATCCTGATGCTGGACGAACCGGTCAGCGCGCTGGATATGCACCACCAACTCAATCTTTTAGAACGCGTGGTGCAATACACGCACGAACACAATCTGGTTACGCTGATGGTCTTGCACGATTTGAGCCTCGCCGCGCAGTTTTCAGACGGCGTGATTCTGCTCGGCGAAGGCAAAGTACAGGCGCAGGGCGCACCGCAGGACGTGTTGCAGGCGGACATGATCGGCAGGCTGTACAAAGTGGACATCGAACTTTTATACGACAGCAAAGGCCTGCCCGTTATCCGCCCGATGCGGCAATCCTAGCTGGGAAATCTGCCACCAAGAAACCAGCCCCAGCAATCATTTTATACTCTTCACAAAAAGGACTTTCCCATGAAAAAATCACTCTTCCTCCTGATGCTGACCGCTTCTCTTAGCGCATACGCCGCCAACCACGAAGTCAAAATGCTTGACAACGGCAAAGACGGCAGCATGGTGTTCGAGCCTGGCTACGTCAACGCCAAAGTCGGCGATACCGTTACCTTCAAAGCCGCCAACAGCGGACACTGGGTGCAAAGCAAAGCCCTGCCCGACGGCGTTGCCGACTTCCTCTCCGAAGACGGCAAAGACTTCACGCTCAAGCTCGACAAAGAAGGCGTGTACGTCTACACCTGCCCGCCGCACCGCATGATGAACATGAGCGGCGTGATTCAGGTCGGCAAACCGGTGAACAAAGCCAAAGCGCAAGCCGTTGTCGATGAAATGGAAAACCGCGCCATGCAAAGCAAAGGCCGTCTGAAAAAATATATGGCGCAAGTAAAATAAAACTTTTATGCCCACACCAAAGGCCGTCTGAAACCGTTCAGACGGCCTGTTTCCTTTGCGTAAAACACGCATCAAAGCTATATCTTCCGTTTCAGTTTCCGATAAAATAGGCCTATTCCGACACAAGACCCGTAAGCATGATACGCCGCCTTTACGCCACACTGTGGCATCTCGCCCCCTTCCTGATCCGTCGCCACCTGCGCCGCCGCGCCCTCAAATCCCCAGCCTATCTCGAGCATTGGGACGAGCGTTTCGGGCAGGCGTATCCCAATCCCGTACAACGTCCTATTTGGATACACGCCGTATCCGTCGGCGAAACACGTGCGGCCGAACCCTTAGTCCAGGCATTGCGCCGCCATTTTCCCGATTCGCCGTTTTTGATTACCCAAATGACGCCGACCGGCCGCGCCACCGCGCAATCCCTGTTCCCCGATGCGCAATGTCGTTACCTGCCCTACGACAAATCCGAATGGGTCGCCCGATTTTTAGCCGAACACCGCCCCATCTGCGGCATTTTGATGGAAACCGAAATCTGGCCCAACCTGATGCACGGCTGCCAAGAAGCAGGCATTCCCCTCTTTTTGGCCAACGCTCGCCTCTCCGAAAAATCCCAACGCGGCTACCTCAAAATCCGCAAGCTGGTCGAACCTGCCATGCAGATCCTCTCCGGCTGCTTTGCCCAAACCGCCGCCGATGCCGAACGCCTGCACCTTATCGGCGCGTCCAACGTCCACGTCTGCGGCAACACCAAATACGACATCGCGCCCCCCGACGACTCGCGCCCGCTTGCCGTCGCCTTTAAAGAACGCATCGGCTCACGACCCGTCGTCGTCTGCGCCAGCACGCGCGTGTACAAAGGCACAGACGAAGCCGAGCTGCTCCTCAAAGCATGGCAGGACTACCGCGGCAATGCCTTGCTGGTCATCGTACCGCGCCACCCTGAAAACTTTCAGACGGCCTACGATACCGCCAAATCGCTTGGTTATACCGTCCAAAAACGCAGCGACGGACAACCCGTTTCCCCCGATACACAAGTTTGGATAGGCGACAGCATGGGCGAACTGGCCGCCTACTACCTCAGCGCAGACATTGCCTTCGTCGGCGGCAGCCTCGTTGATGCCGGCTGCCAAAACATCATCGAACCCATCTCCTGCCGCGTCCCCACCCTCTTCGGCTACTCCAACTACAACTTCGCCCAAGCCTGCAAAGGCGCAGTCGAAGCCAAAGCCGCCGTCCGCGTCGAAACCGCCGAAGCCTGGTACAGAACCACGCGCCAATACCTCGACGACGAAACGCTGCGCCAACAGCTGATCAGCCACACCGAGCAATTCATTTCGCAACACCAAGGCGCCAGTGCCAAAATTGCCAAAGCGATTGCAGATTGTTTGAATCAGCGTTAAGAGATAAAAAGGCCGTCTGAAACCAAAGTTTCAGACGGCCTTTTCTCAACCTACAAACTTAGCGTCCTGCTTTCAACACGCGGCGTGTAAACACGAACATACCGAAAACAAAAAACGCCAAGCCCAGCCATTTGGCGGCCGTATCCCAGTTTTCCAGATTCAAGGCCAAAGGCGCATCCGAACCGCCGTTGGTTACGGAGAAGGCGATGATAAACGCCATAATCACACCGATCAGGCTCTCGCCGACAATCAAACCGGCGGAGAACAGCGTACCAATACGTTCCGCATTTTTCAGACGGCCTTCACGGTTTTCTTGACGGCGGGCGATGACGGATTTCAACACCGCCGCCAATATCGCGCCGATCACAATCGGCATATTCACAGACGGCGGCAGGTAAATGCCCATGCCTACGGCCAATACCGGCAAAGCACGCTTGCCGCCGGAAGATTTGCGTAATGTGAAATCGACCGCAATCAACGCCACACCGATGGCCACGCCGGTGAAAATATAATCCCATTGCAGATTGTGCGAGAAAATACCTTGGGCGATGGTGGTCATCAAAGTCGCCTGAGGCGCGGCAAGGGCTTGGGCCGCATCCATGCCTTCACGCGGCATCGCGCCGGTAAAGCCATAGGCTTCATACAAAAGCTCCAACACAGGCGAAATCACCACGGCACCGACAACGCAGCCGACAATCAGCGCAACCTGCTGTTTCCAAGGCGTTGCTTTTACCAGATAACCCGTTTTCAAATCCTGCAGGTTGTCATTGGAAATCGAAGCCACACAAATCACGGACGCGCCGCAAAACAGCGTCAACGCCAGCAGGAATTTGCGGTTTGCCTCATCAGCCATCAAGCCGCCGGATTCGCCGACCAGCAGCAACACCAGCGAAATAATGACGATAGAGACGATGCCCACACCCGAAATCGGGCTGGAAGACGAACCGACCAAACCGGCCATATAACCGCAAGCCGCGGCCACCAAAAAGCCGATAATCGAAGCCAGCAGCGTACATACAACCACCAACAGCCAAGCCAAACCGCCGGAAATATGCGAGTCGCCGATAAAATGGAAGAAAGACACGCCCAACACCAGCATCATCGCCAACACCCAGGCAATCATCGCCTTAGGCGACAAATCCTGTTCCGTCCGTTCGGTCATCTGCGCACCGCCGAAATTGCGGAAAGACAGGCGCATACCCTCGACCATCGGTTTCATCAAAGTCAACAGCGTCCAAATAGCCGCAATACCGATCGTACCCGCGCCGATAAAACGGACTTTTTCCTTCCACAAAGACATCGCAAAAGGAATCATCTCCATATCGGCAGGTTGAGGAATATGCGCCGACAGATAAGGCACAGCCACACCCCAGGCAATCGAAATACCCAGCAAAATCGCGATACCGCCGGTCAGACCGACCAAATAGCCCGCGCCCAGCAAGGCCAAAGAAAAGCCCATCGGCACTTGGAACACCGACGCGCCACCTTTAAACCAAAAGCTCGTGCTGTCCGCCACCACGCGCAAACCGCTTGCGCAAAAGCTCATCAAACCGGCCAGTGCGCCGCCTGACACCAATTCCTTGATACCGCTGCCGCCTTCCTGTTGGTCCGCATCATGGTCGCCGACCTTCAAAATCTCAGCCGCCGCCACGCCTTCCGGATAAGGCAAATCGCTCTTCACCACCATCGCATAACGCAAAGGCACAGTGAAAATCACACCCAAAATACCGCCGGACATACACAGCAGCGTAGTCTGCCAAAACGGAAAGCCCGCCCAATAACCGGCCATCAGCAAACCCGGCAAGATAAAAATAATACTGGAGAGCGTACCCGCAGCCGAAGCCTGGGTCTGCACCATATTATTTTCCAGAATATTGCTGCCTTTAAAAAACTTCAAAACCGCCATCGAAATCACTGCAGCCGGAATCGAAGACGCAAAAGTCAGGCCCACCTTCAAGCCCAAATACACATTGGATGCCGTAAAAATCACCGTAATCAACGCGCCGAGTATCATCCCCCGCAGCGTCAGTTCACAGAAACTCGCATAAGGATCAACCGCCTGTTTCATAAAAATCTTCCTGTATCAGGTAAACAATCAAAACTTTTCAGACGGCCTTTTGATACATCCATCAGGCCGTCTGAAAAGCCTCTCTCTTACCATTTTAATGAACTATCCGATTACACGCAAAAGCCCTATTTATTCTCATTTGACGCCAAACAATAAAATCATATCGATAAGGACGTTTGGGGCAGTTTGACGGTTTCAGGTAAAATAACGCCAAATTCATCAATCGTTCAGAAAGCCGCCGCCATGTATTCACTCGTCCGTCCCATCCTGTTCCGCTTCGATGCAGAAAAGGCTCATCATTTCACGCTCAACAGTTTGCGTTCTATCGAAAAACTCGGCCTGCTGCCCAAAGTAGACAGCTACACCCGACCAACTGAGCTGATGGGTTTGCAGCTGCCCAATCCGGTCGGCTTGGCGGCAGGTTTGGACAAAAACGGCGAGTGTATCGATGCGTTTGCCGCTTTGGGTTTCGGCTTTGTCGAAATCGGCACGGTAACGCCCAAGCCGCAGCCGGGCAATCCGCAGCCGCGCCTTTTCCGCGTTCCCGAACACCAAGGCATCATCAACCGCATGGGTTTCAACAACCTCGGCATCGATGCGATGATCCGTAACATTGAAAACAGCTGCTTTAAAGGCATTTTGGGCATCAATATCGGCAAAAATGCCGTTACGCCGATTGAAAATGCGGCCGACGATTATCTGATTTGCTTGGAAAAAGCCTACGCCCACGCGAGCTACATCACGGTCAATATTTCCTCCCCCAATACGAAAAACCTGCGCGCCTTGCAAGGCGGCGACGAGTTGAGCGCATTGTTGGAAGCCTTGAAAAACAAACAGGCGCAACTGGCGGCCGCGCATGGAAAATATGTGCCGCTGGCGGTCAAAATCGCGCCGGATTTGGACGAAGCGCAAATCGACGACATCGCCCATGTGGTCAAATCTGTGGAAATGGACGGCATCATCGCCACCAACACAACCATCGACAAATCAAGCTTGGGCAGCCATCCGCTCGCAGGCGAACAAGGCGGCTTGAGCGGCTTGCCTGTACGCGAGAAGAGCAATCAGGTGTTGAAACTTTTGGCGGAACGCATTGACGGCAAGCTGCCGATTATCGGCGTCGGCGGTATTATGAACGGCACGGACGCGGCAGAAAAAATCCGCTTGGGTGCTAGTGCGGTTCAAGTGTACAGCGGTTTGATTTATCGCGGCCCTGAGTTGATTAAAGAGTGTTTGGCTGCGTTGAAATAATACTTTTCCAAAAACAAGGCCGTCTGAAATCTTTCAGACGGCCTTTTGATATGCTTTCATTCTTCAAACAGATTGCCTTGTGCCAATAAGGTTTTGACCGGTGCGAAATCGCGGCGGTGTTCCGGCAATACGCCGTATTGTTTCAACGCGGCCAAATGTTGCGCCGTGCCGTAGCCTTTGTGGCGGTCAAACCCGTATTGCGGATAGCGTTTCGCCAATTCATACATTTCCGCATCACGCGCGGTTTTGGCCAAAACCGAAGCGGCAGAGATTTCAATAATTTTGCTGTCGCCTTTAACCACGGCTTCGGCAGGGACATTCAAATCTTTCGGCACGCGGTTGCCGTCTATCCACACTTTGTCAGGCACGACCGACAGCCCCTCGACTGCTCGCTTCATCGCGGCCATGGTTGCGTGCAGGATGTTCAGTTGCAGGATTTCGTCGGGGTCGGCAAAAGCAATACTCCACGCAACCGCCTGTTCCTTAATCATCTGCGCCAACATATCGCGCTTTTTTTCGCTCAGTTTTTTTGAATCGGTCAAACCCGGCAAATCAAAATGTTCCGGCAAAATCACTGCCGCCGCAAATACGCTGCCGACCAAAGGACCGCGCCCCGCTTCGTCCACGCCTGCGCTTAAAACCGTCGCCATTTCTTCACCGCCTGCCTGATTCAAAGCCACCATTATATCCGCTTGCGGCAGAGAAATTCTGCAGTAGTTCAAACCGTTGGGGAACAGTTCAAATTTCATCTGCTTTACCAATCAGTTATAATTTACATCCCCACATACCCATACGTCTTACAACATGCCTACTCAATCCGAACGCCTCCATTTTTCCGAACGCTGGCTCAACGCCTACGAACGCTACCGCTATCGCCGCCATATCCACGCCTTCCGCCTCGGCTTGGCAATCGTGTTTTCCACCCTGTTGGCCAAAGTCTTCCACCTGCAACATGGCGAGTGGATCGGCATGACTGTTTTTGTCGTCCTCGGCATGCTGCAATTCCAAGGCGCGATTTACTCCAAAGCAGTCGAACGCATGCTCGGCACGGCCATCGGTTTGGGCGTCGGTTTGGCCGTTTTATGGGTGAACCAGCATTATTTGCAAGACGGCGTTTTCTTCTATCTGATTATCGGTGCCGCCAGCGCAGTGGCCGGTTGGTCTGCGGTCGGCAAAAACGGCTATGTCGCCATGCTTGCCGGTTTGACCATGTGCATGCTCATCGGCGACAGCAGCCACCACTGGCTCGATAGCGGCCTGATGCGCGCCATGAACGTTTTGATTGGTGCCGCCATCGCCATTGCCGCCGCCAAACTCCTACCCCTGCGCTCTACCCTGATGTGGCGTTTCATGCTTGCCGACAACCTCACCGACTGCGCCAAAATGATTGCCGAAATCAGCAACGGCAAGCGCATGACGCGCGAGCGTTTGGAACAAAACATGATTAAAATGCGCAAAATCAACGCCCGTATGGTCAAAAGCCGCAGCCATTTGGCCGCCACATCCGGCGAAAGCCACATCAGCAACAATATGATGGAAGCCATGCAGCATGCCCACCGCAAAATCGTCACTACCACCGAGCTGCTCCTGACCACCGCCGCCAAACTGCGCGCGCCTACGCTCAACGAAAGCGAAATCCGCCTGCTCGACCGCCATTTCAACCAACTCCAACGCGAGCTGCGCCTGACCGTCCGCCTCATCAAAGGCCACTACGCCCGCCGTATCCGCATCGATACTTCGCTCAATACCGAACTAAGCAAACCGGCCGCCCGCCTGCATTACGACTGGCAAGGCTTCCTCTGGCTCAGTACCAATATGCGTAACGAAATCGCCGCATTGGTAATCCTGTTGCAACGTTCGCGCAATAAATGGTTGGACAAAAAAGAATTGCAACGTCTGAAAGAACACCTGCGCAACGATACCGGCCCGGAGCAACAATAGGCCGTCTGAAAAACACAAACTCAAAATAAAAGACAAAAGCAAATTAGCCGTCGATGTCATCGGCCAATAAAAAAGGCCGTCTGAAACCCAATGGTTCAGACAGCCTTTCAATCAATCCAAGCAACAATAAATACCGCATAAAGCAAAATCCCCTGCGATTGCAGGGGATTTTTATATTTGGTTGCGGGAGCAGGATTCGAACCTACGACCTTCGGGTTATGAGCCCGACGAGCTACCATGCTGCTCCATCCCGCGTCAGAAGTTGTAACTATACGGAAAGACGGAGTCGCTGTCAAGCGTTTTTGACAGAAAATGCGAAAAACGCCGCTTTACAAAAAACCATCCGCATGGTTTAATTTTCGTTAATAAAGAAACAGGGGTGCTGCTTTCAAACCAAGCGGCTGAGAAATACCCTTTACACCCGAACAGGATAATACCTGCGTGGGGAGTTTCGGCAAATGTGATTTTAAACGGTTGATTGAAAATATCCACAAGGCCGTCTGAAAAAAGCAATGCTCCTGTTTCCTTTCATAACCGAGAAACAGGAGCAATTTTTTTATGACTACCACTAAAAAAACCGGCGATGAGGCGCGCCGTCTTTCCGACTTGAGCGAAGACATCGGCATCCGCTTCCAATATCCCAATTCCGACCGCGTCTATATCCCAGGCAGCCGCGCCGACATCCGCGTGCCTTTGCGCGAAATCCGTCAGGACGACACCTACACGGCGCAAGGTACGGAAGCCAATCCACCAATTCCGGTGTACGACACCAGCGGCGCATACGGCGATCCGGCAGCACACATCGACTTGAAACAAGGCCTGCCGCACGTCCGCACCGCATGGCTGGAGGAACGCGGCGATACCGAAATCCTGCCCAAGCTTTCCAGCGAATACGGCACCGAACGCGCACATGATCCGAAAACCGCCCATCTTCGCTTCAATCAAATCACCCGTCCGCGCCGCGCCAAAGCAGGCCGAAATGTAACCCAGCTCCACTACGCCCGCCAAGGCATCATTACGCCGGAAATGGAGTTTGTCGCCATACGCGAACGCATGAAGCTGGACGAGCTTTTCAGACGGCCTGAATACGCCAAGCTCTTGAAACAACACGCAGGGCAAAGTTTCGGCGCGAATATCCCAACCCATCCCGACCAAATCACGCCCGAATTTGTACGCCAAGAAATCGCCGCCGGACGCGCGATTATCCCTGCCAACATCAACCACCCCGAACTCGAACCGATGATTATCGGCCGCAACTTCCGCGTCAAGATCAACGGCAACTTGGGCAACTCCGCCGTAACCTCCAGCCTGACCGAAGAGGTCGAAAAAATGGTATGGTCGCTGCGTTGGGGCGCGGACACGATTATGGACTTATCCACAGGCGCGCACATCCACGAAACGCGCGAATGGATTATCCGCAACGCGCCCGTCCCCATCGGCACCGTGCCGATTTACCAGGCTTTGGAAAAAACCGGCGGCATCGCCGAAGACCTGACTTGGGATTTGGTGCGCGACACCTTAATCGAGCAGGCAGAACAAGGCGTGGACTATTTCACCCTGCACGCAGGCGTATTGTTGCGCTATGTACCGATGACCGCCAACCGCCTGACCGGCATCGTATCGCGCGGCGGCTCCATCATGGCGAAATGGTGCCTTGCCCATCATCAGGAAAATTTCCTCTACACGCATTTCGACGAAATCTGCGAAATCATGAAAGCCTACGACGTCTCGTTCAGCCTCGGCGACGGACTGCGCCCCGGCTGCATTGCCGATGCCAACGACGAATCCCAATTCGCCGAATTGCACACCTTGGGCGAATTGACCGCCAAAGCGTGGGAACACGACGTCCAAGTCATGATTGAAGGCCCAGGCCATGTACCGCTGCAACGCGTAAAAGAAAACATGACCGAAGAGCTGCAACATTGTTTTGAAGCGCCTTTCTACACCCTCGGCCCGCTCGTTACCGACATCGCCCCCGGCTACGACCACATCACCTCGGGCATAGGCGCGACCAATATCGGCTGGTACGGCACAGCCATGCTCTGCTACGTGACCCCGAAAGAGCATCTCGGCCTGCCCGACAAAGAAGACGTGCGCACCGGCATCATCACCTACAAACTCGCCGCCCACGCCGCCGACCTCGCCAAAGGCTGGCCAGGCGCACAGTTGCGCGACAACGCTCTGAGCAAAGCGCGTTTCGAATTCCGCTGGCGCGACCAATTCCGCCTCAGCCTCGACCCCGAACGCGCCGAGAGCTTCCACGACGAAACCCTGCCCGCCGAAGGCGCAAAAATCGCCCACTTCTGCTCGATGTGCGGCCCCAAATTCTGCTCGATGAAAATCACGCAGGAAGTGCGCGATTACGCCGACAAGCAAAAAGCCCAGCAGCAAGGCATGGAAGAAAAAGCGATTGAGTTCGTCAAAAAAGGAGCGAAGCTTTACAGTTAAAACATAAAACGAAAAAGGCCGTCTGAAAATGTTTCAGACGGCCTTGACTATTCCTTATTGCTTCTTCAATACATTTTATACACAACCTTGATTCATCTTGTTTTCAAACAGCAAAAACCAAGCAATTGCCGGCTTCTTTCGAAATTTAAAGGCGTTTTGGAGCAAATCCGATAGTGCATTCATAAAAAAGGTCGTCTGAAAATCTGCTTGGGCTTTTCAGACGACCTTTTGTTAGGTTTGATTTATCTCTCTTACCTGAGACGTTTTTTAAAATTCGGTCAGCATAGAAGCATTGACAATGACAAAATATTAATACTATGCTGAAAGCCTTATTCACTAGCGGATATTTCATGCAAACAACACATCCGAACCCATCCCTCCGTCTCAATATCATCGGCACAGGCAAAGGACTGCCTTCTCGGTTGGTCCCTTCCACCGAAATCGATGCCCTGCTCGGCATCAAAGAAGGTCGTACTGAAAAACTCAGTGGCTTGACGCAACGCTACTTTCTGGCGGAAGGCGAATCTGCCGATGCCATGCAGCTTAAAGCCGCACAAAATGCGTTGACGGCGGCAGGCATCACGATTGACGATGTGGACTGCATCATCAACGCTTCGGGTATCGACCGTCAATGCATTCCCTTCAACGCCGCGCATACCCTGCGCCTGCTGAATCCCACCCGCCCGATTGCCGCATTCGACGTCAACATGACCTGTTTGTCGTTTTTACGCAGCTTAGATTTGGCGGATTCTCTGTTACACAAATATCCCACCATTTTATTGATCAGTTGCGACGTCGCCTCCGTTGGTTTGGATTGGAACGATTTTCACAGTTCGACCATTTTCGGCGACGGCGCGGCAGCGGCTGTTATTAGGTCGTCTGAATGCGGCGGCGTGTTGGCCAGCAAATTCGAGGTGCATCCCGAAGGCTATGAATTCTGCACTATCCCTGCTGGCGGCTATGAAAACCATCCGTCCAAACATCCAGAAAACTATGTCTCCCAAGCCTATTTCCACATGAACGGCAAAAAGCTCTACAAGCTTGCCGCCGAAGCCATACCCGGCTTCTTGGACGAGGTTTTAGCGCAGGCAGATTTGACGTTGGCAGACATAGACTGGATCGTTCCGCATCAGGCAAGCCGCGGCGCTTTGCAACACATCATCAGTCGTCTGAAACTCGACCCTGCCAAAATCGTCGATATTTTCAACACCCACGGCAACCAAATCTCCGCTTCCATCCCCTCTGCGCTGCACCACCTGATGACCGACTTCCCCGTCCGCTCGGGCGATAAAGTTTTGCTGTTCGGCACATCCGCAGGCGTCGGTTTGGGTGCGCTGATTTGGGAAAAACCATGAAAAAAGCCATCGTCACCGGCGCTACCGGCGGACTCGGGCGCAACCTCGTGCAGACGCTGCTTTCCCAAGGCTGGCAAGTAGCCGCCTGCGGGCGTAATGCTGAAATCGGTAAAATGCTGAAGACAGAATTTCACGCCTTCGATTTGTCCGACCGCAATCAGACACTAAATGCGTTTTCCGAAGTTGATATCGTGTTCCATTGCGCTGCACTGTCTTCGCCGTGGGGGCGATACGAAGATTTCTACCGCGCCAACGTGACCGCCACGCAAAACGTCTTGACCGCGGTACGGCACCACCGCATCGGCAAGCTGATACACGTTTCCACGCCCAGCATATATTTCGATTACCTCGACCAGCATAAAGTCCCCGAAACCTTCGTCAGTCGACACTTCGTCAACGACTACGCCTACACCAAATTCCTTGCCGAACAAGAAGTCTCCGCCGCTACCGACATCTCTAGTGTCATCATCCGTCCGCGTGGCATTTTCGGCGAATACGACACAGCAGTCCTGCCGCGCCTGCTCAAAATTTCCGAAAAAGGCTTTCTGCCACTGATTCGACGCAGCGGACGCGAAGCAGGCGGCGCATTAGTGGACGTTATCTACGTCGGCAACGTCGTTCACGCGCTGATGCTGGCAGCTGAAGCCGATGTCCCCCGAGCCATGCCGTTCAATATCACCAACGGTGAGCCGCAAACCATTGCCACACTCTACCGGCAAATCATCGACACCCTGCATCTCGGATGCCGTCTGAAACCCGTCTCCTACCGCCTGATTGACAGCATTGCCCGCATCTTGGAAACACAGGCGCGGCTGACCCGTTCTTTTCGCGAACCCCTCGTTACCCGTTACAGCATAGGCACAATTTCCTTCGACCAAACTCTAGACATCAGCCGCGCCCGTTCGCTGCTCGGCTACGAACCCCAAATCAGCGTTGCCGACGGACTGCGGCAATACGCCCGCTCCTTGAAAGGCTGAATCCATGGACATCCGTTTCTACCACACCGGCTACTGCACCCATCCCGAATGTATGGTCGAACGGGGCGGCAGCCTACGCAAAGCTGCCTTTCCCGCGATGACCGCCCACATCACCCACCAAGGCGGCAACCTGCTTTTCGACACCGGCTACGCACCCCGCTTTTTCCAAGCCTGCCGCCGATTTCCCGAGAAGTTTTACGCACTGACCACACCCGTCACCCTCAGCCAACCGACCATACGCGAACGTTTGGGTGATGCCGCGCACGACATCAACCAAATCTTCCTGTCCCACCTTCACGCCGACCATATTGCCGGACTCAAAGACTTCCCCGACACAGAAATCATTCTCTCCCGCGCCGCCTATGACTTTGTTTACCGCACTGACAAGCCCGAAAGCCTGACCAACCGCATCATCGAAGTCAAACAAGGCTTCCTGCGCGAGCTGTTGCCCCAAGATTTACCACAACGCGCCCGCTTTATCGAAGATCTGCCCGAAGTCCGCCTTGAGGAAGCGTTTTACCCCTTTGAACAAGGCTACCGCATCAGTGCAGACCTGATTGCCGTCGCCCTGCCCGGCCATGCCGCCGGACAATACGGACTGATAGCCGGAGAATTTTTCCTGATTGCCGACGCCGTTTGGCGGTTTGCGACCATCAGCCACAACCGCCGCCCAAACCCGCTGACCGGTCTGATCGCGCAAAACCGCTCCGCCGTCCAAGCCACCATAGACCGCCTGCAACACCTCCACCGCCGCAACCGCGAAATCATCCTCGTTCCCAGCCATTGCGAACCCACCTTGCGCCGTTTGGGTATGGAAGGTTTGGATTAAAACCGGCCGTCTGAAACACGCCGAACAAAGCCTCTCAACCGCCCCAAAGAACACACCATGAAACCTTCAAAATGGCAAATCCTCAAATCCTTCTTCAACACCCAAAATTACACAGAACGCTCCGCCCTTGAAGCACACCAGCAAAAACAGCTCGACCGCCTTTTGAATAACCACAACAGCCGCTTCTACCCGCACAGAGCCAAGCTGCAAGACTACCCCGTTATCAACAAACGCATCTTCATGCAGCATTTCGTCGATATCAACGCCTACGGCATCAGCGAAAAAGATGCCCTCTCCGTCGCCCTCAAAGCCGAAGAAAGCCGCGACTTCAGCCCCGTTTTTCAGACGACCTCAGGCAAAGAAATCACTGTCGGACTTTCCTCCGGCACCAGCGGCAACAGGGGCATTTTCCTCGTTTCCCCCGAAGAATCCGCCCTGTGGGCAGGCTATATGCTCAAACGCATGCTGCCCCGCCCCTACCTCGCCCGCCACAGCATCGCCTTCTTCCTGCGCGCCAACAGCAATCTCTATACCGCCGTCAAAAGCCCGCTGATACGCTTCGAGTTTTACGACCTGCTCGAAGCCTTGGACGCGCACATCCCAAGGCTCAACGCGCAAAAGCCCACCATCCTCATCGCCCCCGCCCAAGTATTGCAGCAGCTTGCCCAACACCCCGACCTCGCCATACACCCCAAAAAAATCATCTCCGTAGCCGAAGTCTTGGAGCCGCAAGTCAAAACCCGCATCGAACAACGCTTCGGCACGCCGGTTCACCAAATCTACCAATGCACCGAAGGCTTCCTCGCCCACACCTGCGCCCACGGCAACCTGCATCTGAACGAAGACATGGTC
Organism: Neisseria sp. HMSC068C04; assembly: GCF_001810105.1. Lineage (NCBI taxonomy): Bacteria > Pseudomonadati > Pseudomonadota > Betaproteobacteria > Neisseriales > Neisseriaceae > Neisseria > Neisseria sp. HMSC068C04. The sequence goes on along the minus strand of NZ_KV799924.1, from coordinate 67,012 downwards.
TATATCGAAAAAGACTGGATAGACCGCGAAAGCGGCCGCTTCGCCCCCGTCATTACCGACTTCAACCGCAAAAGCCAACCCGTCATCCGCTACCGCCTCGACGACGTTTTGATTGCCAACGACGCACCCTGCCCCTGTGGCAGCGCATTCGCCCGAATCAGCGCCATAGAAGGACGCTGCGACGACATCCTCGACGCACGCACGACAGGCGGCGAACCTTACGCCCTCTACGCCGACTTCATCCGCCGCGCCATGATTTCAGACGACCTCATCCAAGAATACCGCGTCGAACAACACGGCAAAGCCCTGCACATTTTCCTCGCGCCCGACACAGAGCAAACCCGCGCTGCCGCCACACGCAACCTGGACCGCCTGTGGCAGACGCTGCAACTTCGCCCCTTTGATTACGTTTTCCAGCCGGAACAAACCCGCCCCCTGCACCAAAAACGCCGGCGCGTGACGAAAATTTCCCCGTATAGCGAAAATCCATAATCGTTTAAATCCTTATCCTTCAAACTAAAGACAAAAAAGGTCGTCTGAAAAAATTTCAGACGACCCTTCCAGTAAAAAGAAAAACGCCATACCCGACCTTACCTTCCTATAGTGGATTAAATTTAAATCAGGACAAGGCGACGAAGCCGCAGACAGTACAGATAGTACGGCAAGGCGAGGCAACGCCGTACTGGTTTAAATTTAATCCACTATACTTTCCGTAATACCTGTCATGTTAAACTTGCAGTAACGCCCAACACTCTTTCAGACGACCTAAACCTTATGCGCCACCTTATCCCCCTCTTCTTCCTGTCATTTCCGTTAGCAGCCTATGCAGGCGGTGATTTTTCAAAAGCCCAAGTCCTCAGTATTGTAGGCAGCCACGGTTACTATCGAATTTCCGTCCGCCAAATAGAACGCCCAATTTATAACGATGGATGTACGACATACAATATCCGTATTACCCCTCCTAGAAAAACCTTTTGGGATCTGTTTGGTCTGGGACGATCCGACGACCATCCCACCGCCGAACAAACACAAGCTGCTGCCGCAGTGTTAAAACAGTATGCTGCCAATCAGCAACCGCTAGAAATCGGCTATTTGGGCGGCGGACTGTATCCCGATCCTCGACAAAAATGCCTTTATCACGGTACTGGGATGAGGTTTGATGCACCGGACTATTTAGCCGTACGCCAAGACGGACGCCTGAATCTATATCCTTATCTGACCAAACCATAAATACATCCCCGCCACAAAGTAAAAGGCCCTTGAAATCAAAATCCAAGGGCCTTTTTATTAGTGGATTATCTTCAAAGCAGGCAATGACTTAAATCAATTTCCTTATTTTTCCACTCTGCGGAAATGGTGCGGACGAAAACCGAGTGCGGCGAGAGAAACGAAGTAGAGGCCGCCGCCCAAGGCAATCAGAACACAGAGTTGGCCGGCCCTTTTAAAACCGCCGACGTGTACCCATTCAAACGGCAGATAATATTGAGCCAGCCACAAACCGCCGCCCATGATGACCAAAGAGATGGTTATCTTAACCAAGAACACCGGCCAACCTTTGCGGGGATGATAGATGCCGTGTTTGCGTAAGAGGTAAAACAGCAAACCTGCGTTCAGACACGAACCCAAACCGATGGAGAGGGACAGACCGACGTGTTTGAGTGGCGAAATAAAGGCGAGGTTCATCAACTGCGTGCAAATCAGCGTGAAAATGGCAATCTTAACGGGAGTTTTGATATTTTGGCGCGCGTAGAAACCGGGTGCCAACACTTTAATCATAATCATCCCGATCAAGCCGAGGGAGTAGGCAACGAGCGCCTGTTCAGTCATTTGTGCGGAGTACAGCGTAAACTCACGGTACATAAACAAGGTCGCGACCAGAGGGAAAGCCAACACGGCAAGACCGACTGCGGCAGGCAGCGCCAGCAACATACACAGGCGCAAACCCCAGTCGAGCAGGTCAGAAAACTGTTCGGTATCCTGACTGGTAGCGTATTTGGACAAGGTAGGCAGCAAGATCGTGCCGAGTGCCACACCCAAAACGCCGGTCGGCAATTCCATCAGTCGGTCGGCAAAATATATCCACGATACACTGCCGGACTGCAAAAACGAGGCGAAGATGGTATTGATGAATAAGGAAATCTGCGCCACGCTCACGCTCAAAATTGCCGGAGCCATCTGTTTCAGTACGCGGTTGACCGCCGCATCTTTAAAGCTGAGTTTGGGCATTTTCAAGAAGCCCAGTTTCGCCAACCAAGGCAGTTGGAACACCAGCTGCAACACGCCGCCGACAAATACTGCCCACGCCAAAGCCATTATGGGCGGATTGAAATACGGCACGAAGAACAGGGAAAAGACGATAAAGGAAATATTCAAAAAAGTCGGCGTAAAAGCGGGGATACCGAATTTATGATAGGAATTAAGGATCGAGCCGACAAAAGAGGATAGTGAAATCAACAAAATATAAGGAAATACAACCCGTAGCAGGTCGATGGAAAGCTGAACCTTATCAGGTTCGTTGATAAAACCAGGGGCGTTAGCAACAATCACCCACGGTGCGGCGAGTATGCCCAGAGCGGTAACGATGACCAACACAAACGACAGCATACCGGCCACATGACGCACAAACTCCTGCGTGGCTTCGGGTGAGCGGGTTTCTTTGTATTCCGCCAAAATCGGTACGAAGGCTTGGGCAAATGCGCCCTCTGCAAAAATACGTCGCAACAAGTTGGGTAGTTTAAACGCGACAAAAAACGCATCCGTCGCCGTACCTGCTCCAAACGTACGGGCAATAATCGTATCGCGTACAAAACCCAAAATGCGCGACACCATCGTCAGGCTGCCAACCTTGGCCAAGGCTCCCAATAAATTCATGTATTTTCCTTACTTGTCTTTCAGGCCGTCTGAAAATCCGGCTTCTTCCAATACTGCCGCCGCCGCCAATGCCGCCGTATCTTTCTTCAACAGCAGATGCAAGGCGTGGAAATCTTGTTCCAATGCGGCCACGGCTTCAGGGCGGTCATACCAGTCTGCCACGGCCTGCGCCAGTTTTTCAGGGACGGCATCGTGTTGCAGCAGCTCGGGAACGGCGGCTTTACCCAACAAAATATTGGGCAAACCGACATGCGGCACTTTGATTTTGTTTTTCACATACGCATAAGTCAGCGGCGAAATTTTGTAGCTGATGACCATAGGCCGCTTGCACAAGGCCACTTCCAAAGTCGCCGTACCGCTGGTGACCAATACCACATCGGCAGCGGTGCAAACCGTATCCGACTGCTTGTCGGTCAACGTAATAGGAAGGACTGCGAACTCAGGCTGTGCCAAAATTTCGCTAATGCGTTTGCGCGTTGCAGCCGTTGCCACCGGCAGCAAAAACTGTGACTGCGGGTAACGTTTCAGCAGCAATAAGGCCGTCTGAAAAAACACCGCCGCCATGTAATCAATTTCGCTCACACGGCTGCCGGGCAATATGGCAAACACGGGTACGTCCTCAGGCACACCCAGCTTCTGCCGTGCCGCCGCCCTATCCGCTTCCACCGGCATGGTTTGCGCCATCGGATGGCCTACAAACTCAGCCTTGCCTCCGGCATCGATATATAGTTGTGGCTCCATCGGAAACAGGCACAACACTCGGTTGACCTGATGCACGATTTTATTGACCCGTTCGCGCCGCCACGCCCAAACCGACGGGCTGACGTAATGAATGGTATGAATGCCTGCCTGCTTGAGTTTTTCCGCCACGCCGAGATTAAAGTCCGGCGCATCGATGCCGATAAACACATCCGGCTTGAGGCGGATTAAATCATTCACCAGCCCTTTGCGGATTTTCAAAATCTGGGGCAGGCGTTTGATGACCTCAACAAAACCGCGCACCGCCAGCTTTTCCTGATCGTACAAACTCTCGAAACCCTCCGCCTTCATGCGCTCGCCGCCGATGCCGGTAAACCGCGCGTTCGGGCAACGCGCCTTAATGGCACGGATTAAGTGTGCACCGAGCAAGTCGCCGGAAGCTTCGCCGACGCTGATGGCGATAAGGGGGGAAGGATTGGGGTTCATGTTGTTGAGGTTCGGAAGCTAAAAGATTTTGTGGCGGACATTTGCCCGCCCGTTTTCAGACGGCATCGGCAGCAAACGGACAGGAAACCTGCCCTACCGCGCCAATTTTTGCAATCCAAAGGCCGTCTGAAAAAGTTTCAGACGGCCTTCAATCCATCAATCAACGGATAATGCCGCGTGTGGATTGTGCAAAAAAGTCTTTAAATACCGCCAATTCGCTTTGGGTTTCGGCGCGTTTCAGAATGTCTGCCTTGGCCTCTTCAAACGGAATGCCGCGATGGTAAATGGTTTTATACACATCTTTGACGGAGGCAATCTGTTCGGCCGTGAAACCGTTGCGGCGCATACCTTCGCTGTTGAGGCCGGCCGGTTCGGCGCGGTAGCCAGCAGCCATAAAGTACGGCGGTACGTCTTTGTGTACGCCGGCGGCAAACGCGGTCATGGCGTAGTCGCCGATTTGGCAGAACTGGAACACCAGCGTGTAGCCGCCCAAGACAACGTAGTCGCCGATGGTCACATGACCTGCGAGTGAGGCGTTGTTGGCGAAGATGGTATGGTTGCCGACCACGCAGTCATGGGCGAGGTGGCAGTAGGCCATAATCCAGTTGTCGTCGCCGATACGGGTTTCGCCGATGCCGGTAACCGTACCGAGGTTGAACGTCGTAAATTCGCGGATGGTGTTGCCGTTGCCGATAATCAGCTTAGTCGGCTCGTCGCGGTATTTTTTGTCCTGCGGAATCTCGCCGAGGCTGGCAAATTGGAAAATGCGGTTGTTCTCACCGATGGTCGTATGGCCGTTGATGACGACGTGCGGACCGATTTCGGTATTCGCACCGATTTGCACATTGGGGCCGATGATGCTGTATGGGCCGACTTTAACGCTGGAGTCGAGTTCGGCTTTAGGGTCGATGACGGCGGTCGGATGGATAAGGGTCATACTGTCTCCTTGCTGTCTGATACAGGTTGCCGTCTGAACGTTTAGACGGCCTGTCCCATTCTTACACCACGCGTTTGGCGCACATAATCACGGCTTCAACGGCAACTTGGCCGTCGACTTTGGCAACGGCGTTGAATTTGCCGATACCGCGTTTGTTGGTCAGCAGCTCAACTTCAAAAACCAGTTGGTCGCCGGGGATGACTTGGCGTTTGAAACGGGCGTCGTCGATACCGGCGAAGAAGAAGAATTCGTTTTCTTTGCGGCCGCCTTCGCTGAGGATGGCGAGTGTGCCGCACGCTTGCGCCATGGCTTCGATAATCAACACGCCGGGCATCACGGGCAGGTCGGGAAAGTGGCCTTGGAACTGCGGCTCGTTCATGGTGACGTTTTTAATCGCAGTCAGGGTTTTCATCGGTTCGAACGCAGTAATGCGGTCGAGTTGCAAAAACGGATAACGGTGTGGGATAAGTTTTTGAATGTCTTTGGCTTCGATCGGGAGTTGTACGTCCATGATGTTCGTCTTTCCTTGTTTGTATTGGGTTTAAACGTATTTGGATGCGGGGCGCGGACTGTTTGCGCCGCCTTTAGGCTTCGTCGCTGTCGGCAAGCTGTTTTTCCAGCGTTTTGAGGCGTTTGTTCATTTCGCTCAAACGGTGGATATAAACGGCATTGCGCGCCCAGTCTTTGTAGCCTGACATCGGGAAAATACCGGCCAGATGCTGGCCGCTTTCGGTAATGCTGTGGGTAACGGATGTACCGCCGCCGATGGTGGTTTTATCTGCGATTTCGATGTGTCCGACCGTGCCGACGCCGCCGCCGATAATGCAATAATTGCCGATGGTGACGCTGCCGGAAATACCGGTTTTGGCGGCGATAACGGTGTGCGCACCGATTTTGCAGTTGTGGCCGATTTGGACTTGGTTGTCGATTTTGGTGCCGTTGCCGACGGTCGTGTCGCTCATTGCGCCACGGTCGATATTGGTGTTCGAACCGATTTCCACATCATCGCCCAGCATGACTGCGCCGGTTTGCGGAATTTTAAACCATGAATCGCCGGCAAAGGCTAAGCCGAAACCGTCCGCGCCGATGACGGCGCCGCTGTGGATTTCGACACGGTTGCCCAAAGTGCAGCCGTAATAGATGACGGAGTTGGGATGCAACACGACTTCATCGCCCAACGTGCAATCGTGTTGAACAACGGCATTGGCCAAAATACGGCAGCCTTCGCCCAATACGGTATTCGCGCCGATATAGGCATTCGCGCCGATTTCGCAGCTTGCCGGCACTTTGGCGCTGGCCTCGACAACGGCAGTCGGATGTACGCCGCCCTGCGCTTTGACAATCGGCGAGAACAATCGTGCCACTTTGGCAAAATAAAGATAAGGGTCGGCAGCCACAATCAGGTTGCGGCCTGCAAATTCGTCTGCGGCTTTCGGCGACACAATCACTGCGCCTGCCTGACTGTCGTGCACTTCGGCTTTGTATTTCGGGTTGGCCAAAAAGCTGATGTGTTCCGCCTGCGCCTGATCCAACGGACGGACGGCGGTAATGGCGATGTCTTCGCCTTTCCATTCGCCGCCGAGTTGGGAAACGATTTGGGACAGGGTGTATGCTTGTGAAGTCATGATAATCTGCCGTCAAGATGTCAGGCCGTCTGAAAGATGCCGGTTTGGGCTTCAGACGGCCTTAGGTTTGTCTGTATGGTTACATTCGCTGCCGAGCAGGGTCAGTGAGCATTTAGGGCTTTGATAACGCTGTCAGTAATGTCGTAGCGGCCGTTGACGTAAATCACGTCCTGCAAGATGAAGTCGTAACCTTCGCGCTTGGCCAAATCGACGATGACGCGGTTGGCATTTTGCTGGAGCGCGGCGAATTCTTCATTGCGGCGCAGATTGTAGTCTTCTGCCAACTCGGCCTGCTCCTTACGGAATTTCTGTACCAGATTACGCCACTTTTGGGTTTCCGCTTCCCTTTGGCTGTCGCTGAGCTTGTCGCCGCTCAGTTTTCGCTCCAAAGCCTCGCCTTCCTGTTGCAACTTTTGCAAGGCGGTTTGACGGCTTTTGAACTCTTTTTCCAAAGTCATCTGAATGCTTTGCGCCTGCTTGGATTCCTGATAAACGCGCTCGGTATTGATAAAACCGATTTTCTGCACGCCATCCGCCGCCGCTTGCGGCAACAGCACGAAACCCGGCAGGGCTACGGCGAGGACACGGAGGGTGTCGGCTATTTTACTCATGATAAAAATCCTTGCTTGAAAACAAACGGGCGGTTTGCAATAAGCTTGCCGCCAATCTGCCATGAGGCCGTCTGAAACGGACAAACCCGGTTTCAGACGGCCTAAACATCATCAGAATGTCGTACCGAGTTGGAATTGGAAGCGTTGGATTTCGTCGCCTTCTTTTTTCTTAATCGGATAAGCATAACTGAACTTCATCGGACCCAGCGGAGAGAGCCAGGTCACGGCAGCACCGGCAGAGTAACGCAATTCGTTTTTGAATGTCGATTTGTGCGTTTTGCCTACGCCATACACGTTTTGGAGCGCGTGATTGGTGTAATAAGTATTGCTGCTGCCGTCATTGTAGGTTTTGTCATCCCACACGCTGCCCGCATCGGCAAACAGGCTCAGACGGACGGTACGCGAGTCTTTAATGCCCGGCATCGGGAAGAGCAACTCTGCGGAAACATTGGCTTTTTTGTTACCACCGTAGCTGATTTTCTCGCCGTATTCGTCATAAACTTTCGGGCCCAGCGTACCGCTTTCAAAGCCGCGGACAGAGCCTAAGCCGCCGCCGTAGAAGTTTTCAAAGAACGGCATGGTTTTGGTTTTGCCGTAGCCGTTGCCATAACCGACTTCGCCACCCAGCATCAGCGTGAAATCTTTGCTCAACGGGAAGAACCAAGTTTGGTTGTGGGTCAGGGTGTAGTATTGCAGGTCGCTGCCCGGCAAGGCGATTTCGCCGTTTACGCCAGTCAGGTAACCGCGGGTCGGCCACAAGGCATTGTCGGTTTTGTTGCGGCCCCAGCCGATGGTACCTTTGTACAACCAGCCTTTGAAGTTACCTACGCCGCTGCCGTCGCCTTTACCATATTGGTTGATAAAGTCGGCATAGCGTTTAGGCGCGCCTTTGTAGGTGTTCACGGTCAGACGCTCTGCGGCCAAACCGAAGTTCACACGGTCATATTCGGTAACTGGAATACCAATACGCAAACCGCCGCCGAAAGTCGTGGTTTTATATTGTTTCGCGCTGGAAGAAGCTTTACGTGGGTCGTAAGTCTTGCCGTAAAGGTCGTAGCCCAAGCTTACGCCATCAGGTGTGAAGTATGGGTCGGTAAACGACAACGAGCCGTTTACTGTGGTTTTACTGCGGGAAGCACGCAGGGCAACTGATTTACCCGTACCGAACAGGTTGTCTTGAGCCACGCCGGCAGACATCACCAAACCGGTATCCTGAACCCAACCTGCGCTCAAGTCGAGCGAGCCGGTAGAACGTTCGGTCAGACTCATGTTCAGGTCAACTTGGTCAGGGGTATTGGCCACAGGAACTGCATCAAATTGAACGTTGTCGAAGTAGCCCAACAACTCAACGCGCTCTTTAGAACGTTGCAGCTTGGCAGAGTCGTAAGGCGCCGATTCCATTTGACGCAACTCACGGCGGATAACTTCGTCACGGGTTTTGTTGTTGCCGGTAATGTTGATTTCGTTCACATAGATTTTGCGGCCCGGTTGAACGGTCAACACAAAATCAACAGTATGCGTTTCGGCATTTGGAATCGGTTGGACATTGATTTCGCTGAATGCGTAACCTGCCTGACCCATGCGGTTTTGGATGGCTTCGAGCGAATTGGACATTTGCGCGCGCTCGTACCATTTGCCCGGCTTCATGGTCAGCAGTTTTTCCAAATCTTCTTTAGGCACTTCCAGCGTATCGCCTTCGATGCGTACATTGCCCCAGCGGAAGCGGTCGCCTTCGCTGACGGTTACTTTAATGGTCTGCTTGGTTTTGTCTTCGTTGGTTTGGATATCGGTATCCAAAATGCGGAAGTTGAAGTAGCCGTTGTTTTGATAGAAATTGGTAATTTTTTCCATGTCCTGAGCAAATTTTTGCTCATTGAACTGGTTGCTCTTCGTGATCCAAGTCCACATGCCGCCTTCACTCAGGGACATTTGTTTCATCAGACGGCGGTCGGAATAAACTTCGTTGCCCTCAAATGAAATATCGGTAATCTTGGTAGATTTGCCCTCTTCGATGGCAATATCGATAGACACGCGGTTGCGGGCAAGTTTGGTTACGGTCGGAGTGATTTGGACAGACTGTTTGCCACGGCTCAAATACTCTTCTTTCAAACCGGCAACGGCTTGGTTCAGCGTTGCTTGGTTGAAGTATTGGGATTGTGCCAAACCAAATGCTTCAAGGTTTTTCTTGATGGCATCGTTTTGCAGCATTTTCGCGCCGGTAATATTGAGCGAGCTGATGGTCGGACGCTCAATCACGGTCAACAGGACTTGATTGTCCATGGTTTCGACGCGTACGTCGTCAAAGAAACCGGTTGCGTAGAGTTTTTTGATGATTTCTTCACTGCGCGCATCATTGAAATTATCACCGACTTTAACGGGCAGGTAGTTGAAGACGGTGCTCGGCTCGGTGCGTTGCAGGCCTTCGACGCGGATGTCCTGAATGGTAAAGTCAGCCAATGCCATTGGCGACAGGCTCAATACCATTAAAGCGGAAGCAATCTGGTTCAGTTTCATAAATTATCCAAACAAACGGTTGATGTCATTAAAGAAAGCCACAGCCATCATCAAAAGCATGGCTGCCAGTCCGAAGCGCAGGCCGGCTGCCTGTATGCGCTCGCTCAAAGGCTTTCCGCGTATCCATTCGGCGGTGTAGAAAACCAAATGTCCGCCGTCTAAAACGGGCACGGGCAAAAGGTTCAACACGCCTAAGCTGATGCTGACCAAGGCCAGAAATTCGAGGTAGCTCTGCAATCCGAGTTTGGCGGATTGTCCGGCGACATCGGCAATGGTCAAGGGGCCGGAAATATGGTTCAAAGAGGCATTGCCTGTAACCAGTTTTCCAAAAAATTTGAGGGTCGTCCACGAATAATTGACGGTTTTGTTCCAACCCAATTCAAAGGCTTGGGCAACGGAAGGCGTATAACGGTAGCGGATGGTTTTATCCCACTCTTTATCCGCCTGGGCGGCAAGCCCTGCTCTACCCACCAGCACGCCTGCCGACTGCTCGACGCTGTCCGGACGGATAGCGGTCGCCAGTATTTTACCGTCGCGCTCGTAAGTCAATTCGATTCGTTTGCCGGGGCTGGAGCGGAAGAGTTCCGTCCATTCCTGCCAGCTTTCGATGGGCTTTCCATCGGCGGTCAGCAGTTTGTCGTTTTCCTTCAAACCTGCTTTTTCGGCCGGACTATTGGCCAAGACTTTGCCGATGCGGTTAGTAATTCTAAAAGGCAAAAGGCCGATGTTGCCTTGGCTTTTCGCAACTTTACCTGCTTCAGGCGTGCCGGCGGCATCAATTATGCGGATGGCTTGGGTATTTGAGGCCGTCTGAACAGCAACTTTTACAGGGCCGGCTTCAAGGTTCAACACCATCTCGGTTTGCGCATCGCTCCAGTCTTTAACGGCGATTCCGTTGACCGATACAATTTTATCGCCTGCCTGAAAACCTGCTTTGGCGGCAATACTGGCAGGCTCGACCATGCCGACATAGGGGCGCAACTCGGTTACGCCGAAGGAAAAGCTCAAACCGTAAAGCAAAACGGCCAAAATCAAATTGGTCAAAGGGCCGGCGGCGACAATGGCGATGCGCTTGGCCGGATGCTGCTTGTCAAAGGCGTACGGCAAATCTGCTTCTGCCACCTCGCCTTCGCGCGTATCGACCATTTTAACGTAACCGCCCAACGGAATCGGGGCAAGACACCACTCGGTATCGCCGCGTTTTCGGGTGAAAAAGGGCTTTCCGAAGCCGACGGAAAAGCGCACGACTTTAACGCCGCACCAGCGGGCAACAATATAGTGTCCGAACTCATGCAGGCTGACCAAAATCAGAATGGCGACGATAAAGGCTAAAAAGGTTTGCAAAAAAATCCCCTGAATGGAATGTGATGATCAACGGATAAGGCCGTCTGAAAACCGATTATAAAGGCAGTTGTTCCATTTTGTCTGCCTAAATGCCAAGCGGTTGACGTTTCAGACGGCCTGTCATTGAAGCTTTATTGTTTGCCGATAAAGGCTTCTGCCTGTCTGCGTGTTTGCACGTCTTGCGCCAACAGGCTTTCGATATCATGATGGCCGTCTGAAAAATCTTGTGCAAGGCAGTAGGCAACGACTTTGGCAATATCGGTAAACTTGATGCGTTTATCTAAAAAAGCGGCCACGGCAACTTCGTTGGCAGCGTTCAACACGCAAGGCGCAGAACCGCCTGCATTCATGGCCTGATAGGCAAGTTTCAGACATGGGAAACGGTCAAAGTCGGGCTTTTGGAAGGTCAATGCGGACAATGCGCCGAAATCCAGCTCGCCCACGCCGGAGTCGATACGTTCGGGCAGGCCCAAACAATAAGCAATCGGCGTACGCATATCGGGATTACCCAACTGCGCCAATACCGAACCATCGCGATAACGTACCATGCTGTGTATCACGGATTGCGGATGGATGACCACTTCCAGTTTCTCCGGCGGACAGTTAAACAGCCAATGCGCCTCAATCAACTCCAAGCCCTTATTCATCATTGACGCGGAATCGACGGAAATTTTGCGCCCCATGCTCCAATTCGGATGCTTGACCGCCTGCTCGGGCGTAATACTGTCAAATGTACTTAAATCAGTGTTAAGGAATGGCCCGCCAGATGCGGTCAGGACAATTGAATTGATACCGTGCTCATTCAGACGGCCTGTGTAATCCCTTGGCAATACTTGGAAGATGGCGTTGTGTTCGCTGTCAATCGGCAAGACGGTGGCGCCGTTTTGACGGGCGGTTTCCATGAACAATGCGCCGGAAACCACCAGTGTTTCTTTGTTTGCCAGATAAATGGTTTTGCCCTTTCGAGCGGCGGCCAAAGCCGACGGCAAACCGGCCGCGCCGACAATGGCACACATCACGCCGCTGACTTCATCGGCAGAGGCAACATCAATCAGGGCCTGAGAACCATATAAGACCTGCGTACTGATGCCTTCTTGTTTGAGTTTCTTTTCCAGCTCGGCCGCATGACCGGCATCGCCGACAACGGCATATTCCGGGTGGAACTGTTTGCATTGCGCCGCCAGCTTGTCCACCTGCCTATACCCTGCCAGCGCGAACACGCGGAATTTCTCGGGATGGCGGGAGACAACGTCTAAAGTGCTTTCGCCTATGCTGCCGGTACTGCCTAATATGGTCAGAACTTGTTGTGTCATGGTGTGTTCTTTATGTGCTGTGCAAACGGTATTCATTATGTTTGAAATAAATTTCTTTGCCGTTTCCAATTTTCAGACGGCCTTTTGCCTCCCAGCTGAAAAGGCCGTCTGAAAGAATTACTCAATGCCGTATTCGATGGTAACAACCAGTCGGACTTGTTTGCCGACGGTGCTTTTATCGTAAGAGCCGCCGTACTCGTCGTCCTCGCTGCTGCCGGTGTCGGCATAGATATTGAACGAGCCTTGCGAAGCAGAACGCATGGCACCCACTTTGCCGCCGCCGGTTTTGGCAAATTCGGCCGCGCGTTTCTGCGCATCCTCCGTCGCCTGCGTAATCAAATCGCGTTTGATGGTTTCCAAATTTCCCAGCAAATATTGCGGATTATCGAAGCGGATAAATTCGTTTTGCGCACGAAAATTCAAAATGGCGCGCTGTGCTGCTTGGATTTTGTCCAGTTTTTTGGTGTTGACCACAATATTGAGGTCGCCATCGTAGCCGTTGGGCGTGCGGGTTACGTTGCCCAGTTCGTCGCGGGTTTCATTGAAAACGCGCGACACTTCGGGCAGGCCCACTTTCATTTCAGCCGCCGTAAAGCCTTGCTCACCCAAAAATTTAGACAGCTTCTTGCGTCTTGCCGTCAGCAAATCCAAAACTTCCTGGTAGCTCTCGCCGTGCGCGTTCACGCCCGTATTCCACGTCGCGCTGTCAGATTGGAAGTTTTTCTCCGCCAAACCTTTTACGGTAATCGTCCCCGGTTGGCGCAGATTCTTAAACTGCACGCCCAAAATAAACGCCGCAGCCATCAATCCCAGTGCCAACAATACGCCCAAGATCGATAAAGATGAAATCTGTTTTTGTTCTGACATAATCAGCTCCCCCAACCATGTGAGACAGGCGGTTTAAAACAAATATACAAAGGCGGCATAAATGCTGATAACGGCAATCAGGCTGTCCACGCGGTCGAACACGCCACCGTGTCCCGGCAACAGATTGCTACTGTCTTTGATACCGGCCGCACGTTTGAGCCAGCTTTCCAGCAAATCGCCGCACACGCTGACAACGGTCAGAATCAAGCCGATCAAAATAGTTTTTAACCAACCGGCTTCAAAAGCCAGCCAACCGGCTTTCCATACGATGGTCATGTACACGGCAACGCACAATGCGCCGCCGATCGCACCTTCCCAGCTTTTACCCGGGCTGATGGTCGGCGCAATTTTGCGCTTGCCAAACGATTTGCCGCAGAAATACGCGCCAATATCGGCCACCCACACCAAACCCATAATCGCCAATAAAGACAGCGCGTCTTCAGGCTGAGGGCGCAGGTAAACCAGTGCGAACCAAAACGGCATCACCAACAACCAACCGACCGTGTAAGCCTGCCAGCCGCCGTTTAACTTCCATTTCGCTTTCAGCCACCAAGGCATGACAATCAGCCAAAACGCCAATACGACATACCAAACCAAATCAGGCAACTGCCAACCGCCGGCATAGGCAATCACGCCAAACACCAGCGTTGAAGCCAAATAATGATTGATTTTCAGCTTGTCCAAGCCGCTCATGCGGGCATATTCCCACAAAGTCAGCATGGCAATCAGGCCGCAAAACGCCGCCCACAGCCACATAGGCGCATAAAACAGCATACCCAGCATCAGCGGCAAAAGCCACAGCGCCGTCAAAATCCGTTGTTTCAACATAGTTCTCAACCCCGTTGCTGCTCAACCGGCAGCTGTTCGGAAGTCCGCCCGAAGCGGCGTTCCCGTTTTTGGAATGAAGCAATTGCCTCGTTCAGCGATTTCTCATTAAAATCAGGCCACAGCGTATCCGTAAAATACAATTCCGCGTACGCCATCTGCCACAGCAGGAAATTACTGATGCGTGTCTCGCCGCCGGTGCGGATAAACAAATCCGGCTCGGGTGCATCGCCCAACATCAAATAGCGCGACAACGCCTCTTCCGTAATCCCAGTTACACCCTCGGCAATCAACTGATTTGCCGCCTGCAAAATATCCCAGCGGCCGCCATAATCAGCGGCAATGCTCAAAGTCAAACCGGTATTGTTTGCCGTCAACGCCTCTGCCGCCTCAATCCCCTTCAGGATTTCAGCATTAAACCGCTCACGGCTGCCGATGACTCTCAAGCGCATATTGTTATCGTGCAAACGGCGCACCTGCTTTTGCAAAGCCTGCAAAAACAGCCCCATCAGAAAAGAAACCTCTTCCTCGGGGCGTCGCCAGTTTTCAGTCGAAAAAGCAAACACGGTCAAATACTGCACACCCAGCTCAGCACAATGCTTCACCATGTTCTCCAGCGCATCCAAGCCGCGCTTATGTCCCATCACACGGGGAAGAAAACGCTTCTTTGCCCAACGTCCGTTGCCGTCCATAATCACAGCAATATGTCGGGGGATGGCAGAGTGTTCCAAAATCGTCTGCGTACTGCTTTTCATGTCTGCCTTTCAGGGAGCAAACCGTCCAAAGGCCGTCTGAACGGTTTGCACACAGGATTAAATCGCCATCAAATCTTCTTCTTTGGCAGCCAAGAGCTTGTCTGCCTCAGCAATGTATTTGTCGGTCAACTTCTGAACCGCTTCCTCACCACGGCGTGCTTCATCTTCAGAAATCTCTTTGTCTTTCAACAATTTTTTGATGTGGTCGTTTGCATCACGGCGCACATTGCGGATAGACACACGGCCCTCTTCAGCCTCGCCGCGTACTACTTTGATCAAATCTTTACGGCGTTCCTCAGTCAGCATAGGCATAGGGACACGGATCAAATCGCCGACAGAAGCAGGGTTCAGGCCCAAGTTGGAATCACGGATCGCTTTCTCGACTTTTGCAGCCATATTGCTCTCGAAAGGTTTCACACCAATCGTACGCGCATCCAAAAGCGTCACGTTCGCCACTTGGCTCACAGGCACCATGCTGCCCCAGTATTCCACTTCCACTTGGTCAAGCAGGCCGGTATGCGCACGGCCGGTACGCACTTTAGCCAAATTGTCTTTCAATACTTCCAGAGAACGCTGCATTTTGCCTTCAGCTGTCTTTTGAATATCATTAATCATCTTATACTTTCAATTTCATAGGAATAAAACAGGATTAACCGAGAATAGTACCGTTAAACCGCCCCCACGACAAGGCTTTACGCCCCAACAGCCTTGTTTTCTAACCGATATTTAACATCAAACAAAATAAAGGCCGTCTGAAAATCTTTCAGACGGCCTTTTCCTTATTCAAATCCTACTCTCTATTCCGTTCATTCCAAAAATAACGCCATACGAAGCATGGGAAAGCAAAAATCAGGTAGAGGCAGACAACGGTCGCGTAAAACTCCCAATCTTGGGCATGCACGGCTCCTGCGCGTGATTCGAGGATATAGGCGAGGATCGCGGTAAGAAGGAAGCCTGCCAGCAATTCGATCAAGTGATGGCCGATATGTTTGCGTTTAAGGGCGATAATGCCGAAGAATTTGGTGGTAATAAATGGTGCGTTGGCAAAGATAAGTGCCAACAGCAAAAGAATGTACATGGATGCAGTCATGGTGGTCTTTCTATTTTCAGACGGCCTGTGTGTGATTTTAACATGTTAAACGGGCATTCTTGCCCATCATTACCCGTGGAATATTCAATATATTGATGATACCCACTTGATGATTGTTCAAAGGCTTGAGGCCGTCTGAACTTGGGGATATTTCATCCGAATGCGAATCCTAACAAAAACGGCGACTTTGGAATAGCCGCCGTTGTTTTTGTTTGAAGCTTACAGGGTATTTTCCAATGCTTTGGCACACCAGTCGATAACGGTTTGCGGCATGATACCCCAGAGGAGCAGCAGGAAAGCATTGACCGTCAGGACAAATTTGGCGGCATAGTTGCTGCCGACCGGCTGGTCATGGTCAGGCGCATCGAAGTAGATGACTTTGACCACGCGAAGGTAGTAGAACGCGCCAATCAGAGACATGATAACTGCAAACACTGACAACCAGACATGGCCTTGTTTCAAGAGCGCCATAATCACGCCGAACTTGGCGTAGAAGCCCATCAGCGGCGGGATGCCTGCCATGGAGAACATGGACAGCAACATCAGGAAGGCAAACCATGCATGGCGGTGGTTGAGGCCAGCGAGATCTTTGATGTCTTCACACTCAATGTCTTTGGTAGACAATACCATCAAAACACCGAAGCTGACTGCCGCCATCACAGCATAAGTAATGGCGTAATACAAACCTGCGGTAAAGCCGACTGCGCCTGCCATAAACGCCAACAGGATAAAGCCCATGTGCGATACGGTGGAGTAGGCAAGCATGCGTTTGATATTGGTTTGCATGATGGCAGCAAGGTTACCGACCACCAAAGAAGCAACGGCAAGAATGGCCAACATCGGCGCCCAGTCTGAATGTATTGTTTCCATACCTGTAATCAGGATACGGAACGCGAAGACAACGGCGGCAATTTTCGGAGCCGTACCCACAAAGGCGGTAACAGAGGTCGGCGCGCCATCGTACACATCGGGTACCCACATATGGAATGGAACCGCACCCAATTTAAATGCAATGGCAACCACAATAAATACCACGCCTAATTTCAGCAGCCATTCATTGGCCTGCCCATTAGCCGCAGAGGCCAAGACTGAAGCAAAATCAAGGGAACCGGTGGCGCCGTAAACCATGGAAATACCATAGAGCAACAAACCGGAGGCCAATGCGCCCAATACAAAGTATTTCAGCGCAGCCTCAGCAGAGCGGCCGGAATCACGGCGCAGGGCAATCATGGCGTACAACGATAAAGACAACAGCTCCAAACCGATATACGCAGTCAAGAAATGTGCCGAGCTGACCATGACACTCATACCCAACAGGGCAAACAGCGACAAGGTATAAAACTCGCCTTTAAAAATTTGGCGGTCTTGGTTGTACGGTTTACTGTAAATAAACAGACTGAATGTCAGCGCATACAACACTAGCTTCGCCAAACGGGACATGCCGTCTGCAATATACATTCCATTAAACGTAAGCAGACTGCCCTGCTCCCATACTGCCAATTGGGTGACGGCCACGACAATGACCGTTCCCAAGCTCATCAGATGGGTCAAATAGCGGTTTTTATCGCAAATCCACAAGTCTGCCAGCAATACGACACCCAATAGCGCAAGCAGCACGATTTCGGGCATGGCGGGCATTAAATTCAAATCAGACCAGTTCATTTACACACCTCAAATCTTGCTTTGTGCCACATGGGCAATCAAATCGTTTGCCGCTTGATGCACCACTTCGATAAACGCTTGCGGATACAGACCCATGCCCAAAACAGCAACCGCCAAAATCGCCAAAATCGCAAACTCGCGGCAATTGATGTCTTTCATTTCGGCAACGTGCGGATTGTGGATCGCACCAAAAATAACGCGTTTGTACATCCACAGAGTATAAGACGCACCGTAAATCAGGGTCATGGCAGCCAACGCGCCTACCCAGAAATTCACTTTAACCGCGCCCATAATCACCATAAACTCGCCCACGAAGCCGGAAGTCGCAGGCAGACCGGCATTGGCCATACCGAACAACATCATAAACGCCGCAAACTTAGGCATCACATTGACCACGCCGCCATAATCGGCAATATTGCGGGTATGCAGGCGGTCGTACATCACGCCGATACACATAAACATCGCGGCAGATACAAAACCGTGGGAAATCATTTGAATGATTGCACCTTTCAATGCCCAGTCATTCAGTTGGCCGTTCACAAACAGGAACATACCCAAAGTGACAAAACCCATATGGCTGATGGAAGAGTATGCCACCAGTTTTTTCATATCGGTTTGCACCAAAGCCACCATACCGATGTAAATCACGGCAATCAGGCTCAATACGATAATTACAGGGGCAAAATAGCGTGCCGCATCCGGCATAATCGGCAGGATAAAGCGCAAGAAACCATACGCACCCAGTTTCAGTGTAATTGCCGCCAACACCATCGAACCGCCGGTCGGCGCTTCAACGTGGGCATCCGGCAACCAAGTGTGCACAGGGAACATCGGCACTTTTACAGCGAATGACAGGAAGAACGCCACAAACAAAAGCTGTTGTACGCCCAATGGAATCTGTTTGATGTTTTGGAAATCGACAATAGAGAAGCTGCCTGTTTGATAGTACAGGTAAACCATGGCAACCAGCATCAAGAGCGAACCCATCAGCGTATAGAGGAACAGCTTGACCGACGCATAGACGCGGCGCGGGCCGCCCCATACACCGATAATCAGGTACAGCGGAATCAGCATACCCTCGAAGAACACATAAAACAGAATCGCATCCTGCGCGACAAACGCACCGTTAATCAAACCCGACATCATCAGGAATGCCGCCATATACTGCGCCGGACGTTTCTGAATAACTTCCCAACCGGCCAATACCACCAACAGCGTAATAAACGCATTTAAGATGATAAAGAGCACTGAAATACCGTCCACACCCAATGCGTAGTTGATTTTCAGAAGCGGAATCCACTCGTGGAACTCGGTAAACTGATAGCCGCCGCTCAAACGATCGAAACCGGTAAACAGGGGTAGCGTTACCAAGAAACCGGCAAGCGCACCCATGAAAGCAAGCACACGCGCCAGCGGCGCACGGCTGTCTTTACCGGTCGCCAAAACCAGCACACCTGCGGCGATGGGTATCCATATTGCCAAGCTGAGTAGGTAGTTGGAAAACATAGTGGTTAACCTGTGGTTAAAATAAAAATGTGTTTATGTGGATATTTCTTCGTTTCAGACGGCCTGAATGTTTAAGGCCGTCTGAAACCTTATTCTTATCGGAACAATCCCCAGAAGGTCATGCCGAGCAGTACCAATACGCCGAATACCATAGCGGCGGCGTAGGTGTAGATAAATCCGGTTTGGGCTTTACGCACTTGCGCGGCAATCGCGCCGACCAGTTTGGCAGAGCCGTTGACAATACCGTTGTCAATAATGGCGGTATCGCCAACTTTCCAGAAGAAGGTACCCAATGCGCGCGTGCCTTTGGCGAAAACGTTGAAATACAGGGCGTCAAGGTAGTATTTGTTTTCAAACAAAACGTAAATCGGACGGAACGCCTGTGCAATTTTCGCAGGCAGGTGCGGCAGTTTGACGTACAAAAGCCATGCGCTCAAGACACCTGCGATAGCAAGGTAGAGTACAGGAGAATGCAGGCTATGCGACACCATTGCCAATGCGCCGTGGAACTCTTCCTTCATGATGTGCATGGTCGGATGCGCGTCGGCATTGACAAAAATCACGTCTTTGAAGAAATCGCCGTAAAGCATAGGCTCGATGGCAACGTAGCCGATGATGACGGACGGAATAGCAAGCAAAATCAAAGGCAGGGTAACAACCAGCGGGCTTTCGTGCGGATTGTCGTTTTTGCCCAAGCCGTGATGCTCTTCACCATGATGATCGTCATGATGTTCAGGCAGGCTGCGCCATTTCTCTTCGCCGTGGAACACCATAAAATATTGGCGGAACGCGTAGAACGCGGTAACGAACACGCTGGCGAGGACGGCAAAATAGGCAAAGCCACTGCCCGGCAGGGTGCTGTATTTCGCTGCTTCGATAATCGAATCTTTGGAATAGAAGCCGGAGAAGAACGGCGTACCGATCAGCGACAAGTTACCGATCAACATGGTCAGCCAAGTAATCGGCATGTATTTTTTCAGGTTGCCCATGTGGCGCATGTCTTGGTCGTGGTGCATACCGATAATCGCGCTACCTGCGGCCAAGAACAACAAGGCTTTAAAGAAAGCGTGGGTCATCACATGGAACATCGCCACGGAATAAGCAGACGCGCCCAAAGCCACGGTCATATAGCCCAGTTGCGACAAGGTAGAGTACGCAACCACACGTTTGATGTCGTTTTGAATCACGCCCAAGAAGCCCATAAACAGGGCGGTAATCGCACCGATTACCATGATGACAGACAGCGCAGTGCTGCTCATCTCATAAATCGGCGACATACGCGATACCATAAACAGACCGGCGGTAACCATGGTTGCGGCGTGAATCAATGCAGAAATCGGGGTCGGACCTTCCATCGAATCAGGCAGCCAAACGTGCAGCGGGAATTGTGCCGATTTACCCATTGCACCGACAAACAACAGCAAACAGGTTACGGTAATCAAAGACCATTCCACACCGGGGAACAGTTGGATGGTGGCCGTCTGAACATTAGGCAGATAAGCGAATACATCTTGATAGCGCAAACTGCCGCCGAAATAGGCAAGCACCAAGCCGATACCGAGCAAAAAGCCAAAGTCGCCGACACGGTTGATCAAAAAGGCTTTCAGGTTGGCAAAAGTCGCGCTCGGACGTTTGAAATAGAAACCGATCAAGAGATACGACACCAAGCCCACAGCTTCCCAGCCGAAGAATAGCTGGATGAAGTTGTTGCTCATAATCAGCATCAACATACTGAAAGTAAACAAAGAAATATAGCTAAAGAAGCGTTGGTAGCCGACTTTTTCATCGTGCATATAACCGATGGTATAGATATGTACCATCAACGATACGCCGGTGACCACGACCATCATCATCGCCGTCATCGTATCGACCAAGAAGCCGACGGAGAAATCCAAACCGCCCATTGTCAGCCAGGTATAGACGTTTTCGTCAAACTTGGCGCGGCTTCCGTCAATAAAGCCCCACAGTACATAAGCCGACAGCACGGCAGATACAGCGACACCGAGTATCGTCACAGTATGCGCACCGGCACGTCCGATTTTATTGCCGAACAAACCCGCAATCAACGAGCCTGCCAACGGAACAAGGGCAATTATCAAATATAAAGTCATATCGTTCATGATTACCCTTTCAACTCATCCAAATCGGCAACGTTGATTGTTTGTCGGTTGCGGTACACCAGCACCATAATCGCCAAACCGATGGCAGATTCGGCAGCGGCAACGGTCAGTACGAAGAATACGAAAATTTGTCCGGCAGTATCGCCCAAATGTTGCGAGAAAGCGATAAAGTTGAAGTTCACCGCCAAGAGCATCAGCTCGATAGACATCAACAATACCAGCACGTTTTTACGGTTCATAAAGATACCCATTGCGCTGATACCGAACAGGAGCGCACCCAATACCAGATAATGCGTCAAGGTAATCATGCTTTGCCCTCCCCTTCCGGCTTGAGGCCGTCTGAAACTTCGCTTTCTTCGGCAGATTCAACTTGCGGTTTGACCGCTTCCATTTTCACCAAACGCATACGGCCTTGATCAGCGCGTACTTTAACCTGGTCGGCTGGATCCATTCGTTTCGGATTGGTCGTTTTACGGTGAACCAGCGCAATCGCGGCCACCATACCCAACAGCAACAATACCGCCGCCAATTCAAACGGCAACAGGTAGTCGGTATAAATACGGCTGCCCAAATCGCGGATATTGTTGTAATCGGCGGGAATGTCTTTCATCAAACCAAATGCGGCCAGGTCGGTTTTCGGGTTGACCAGAATCAGGATCAGGGCAACCGCCAATAATGTGCCGACCACACCGGCAACAGGCGCATGACGCCAGAAACCGGCGCGCATTTCTTCAATGTCGATGTTCAACATCATCACGACAAACAGGAACAACACCATCACGGCGCCGACGTAAACCACCACCAGCGTCACGCCCAAGAATTCGGCCTGCATCAGCATCCAAATCATCGCGCTTACGCAGAAGGTCAGCACCAGATGCAAAGCGGCATGTACGGGGTTTTTAGCGGTAACGGTACGAACCGCACCGTACAAAACGATGGCGGCAAGAATATAGAACAGAATCGCGGAAAAAGTCATTCGTCTGCTCCTTAACGATACGGCGCGTCAGCGGCTTTGCGCTTGGCGATTTCGGCTTCGTATTTGTCGCCAATGGCCAAAAGAATCGGCTTGGTCATGTGCAAGTCGCCTTTTTTCTCGCCGTGGTATTCAAAAATATGGGTTTCCACAATCGCATCGGTCGGGCAGGCTTCTTCGCAGAAACCGCAGAAGATGCACTTGGTCAGATCGATGTCGTAACGCTTGGTGCGGCGGGTACCGTCTTCGCGTTCTTCCGATTCGATGTTAATCGCCATTGCCGGACAAACTGCCTCGCACAATTTACACGCAATACAGCGCTCTTCGCCGTTCGGATAACGGCGTTGCGCGTGCAGGCCGCGAAAACGCACGGATTGCGGCGTTTTCTCTTCGGGGAAATAAATTGTGTCTTTGCGGGCAAAAAAGTTTTTGAGCGTTACGCCCAAGCCTTTTACCAATTCGCCAAGCAGAAAGGTTTTTACTAAATTAGCCATTTTCGGATGCTCTTTTCGGATTGTTCTGTTTACAGGCCGTCTGAAAGCGGTTTTTTAACCTGCCGCGCCCACCATTTCTAAAAACTCTGCTTCGGTCAGCTTCGGGGTATCGTTGGCCAAGTCGTAATACGGAGCTTTGCAATCGATAAAGATTTGCGAAGTGGTTTCAAAGCCCGCGTTGTCGGTAAACAGCCCGGCGTTGATGTAATAATCGTTGCCAACTTTCACAAACAGATGTGTGCCGCAGTGTTTGCAAAAACAGCGTTGCGCCCATTCGGACGACTGATAATGCGCAATGTGTTCGCTGCCTGTAATTTCAGGCGACTGGGCGGCCAAAGTAAAAGACGCGCCGCCGCCCCATACGCGGCATTTTCCGCAATGGCAGGCGTGGAGTTCGCGGTTTTCGGCGGTTTCCAGTGATACTGCGCCACACAGGCATTGAGCTTTCATTAGGTTCTCTCGGTTTGAAACGGTTAAAAATTTGGGTTATAGGCTACCTGAAAACTTTCAGACGGCCTCCCTGCCCTATTTCCACAAATTCAGCGGTGAAATCATCCACACGCCCAAAATCACGATGTAGGCGAAGCCGATCGGAATCAGCACTTTCCAGCCCAAACGCATGATTTGGTCGTAACGGTAGCGTGGGAAGGTTGCACGGATCCACAGATACCAGTACAGCACCGCCGCCATTTTCACAAACATCCAGAATGCGGAAGGCGTACCGATAAAGCCCCAGCTTTGCGGGAACGGAGACAACCAACCGCCGAGGAACATCAGCGATGTCAGCGCGGCAATCAGAATCATGAAAATGTATTCGGCGAGGAAGAACAGCGCAAATGCGAAGCCGGAGTATTCAACGTGGTGACCGGCAACGATTTCAGACTCACCCTCTGCCACGTCAAACGGTGCGCGGTTGGTTTCGGCAACGGCGGAAATCAGATAGACGATGAAGATGGGGAAGAGCGGCAGCCAGTTCCAAGAGAATACCGAACCACCGGCAATACCTTTGGCTTGTGCGGCAACGATGTCGGAGAAGTTCATGCTGCCCGATACCATTACAACACACACCAGCGCGGCACTCATGGCAATCTCGTAGGAAATGCTTTGCGCGGAAGCACGCATTGCACCCAAGAACGAATATTTGGAGTTGGAAGCCCAGCCCGCGATGATCACGCCGTAAACCGACAGCGAGGTAATCATCAGGATATACAAAAGGCCGATATTGATGTTGGTCAGCACCCATTCTTCGTTGAACGGAATCACTGCCCATGCTGCGAAAGACGGAGCAAGCGACATAATCGGGCCGATATAGAATAAGGCTTTGTTTGACAGCTTCGGACGGGTTACCTCTTTAAACAAGAGTTTGAACACGTCGGCAAACGGCTGAATCAGACCCCACGGGCCGGTTACGTTCGGGCCGATACGAAGCTGCATAAAGCCGATGACTTTACGTTCGAAATACGTCAGGTAGGCAACGGTCAGAATCAGCGGAATCAGGATAATCACGATTTTGACGATGACGGATACCACCAAGCCTACGGTGATACCCAAATCGCCCAGACCGAGCGTTGCGGCAAAGAGGTTTTGGAACCATTCTTGCATGATCAAGCTCCCGCCAGTTCAATAGTGTCCATCAACGCACCCAGCGCGGCATTTTCGGTATGCAGCGGCAGATGCACCACGTTTTCAGGCAAACCGGCATCGGCTTTGACTGCAACCGATACGCTTGCGCCGTTTTGTTTGGCGACAGCGGTTTGTCCGTCTTGCAGGCCCAAGCGTGCCAAAGTGTTTGGATTTACACGCGCAGCAGGCACGGCGGCATGGCTGGTCGCTTGCAGCGGCGCGGAACGGCGTACGATAGAATCAGTGTGATAAATACCGACGCCGCCGACACGGACGAGGCGGTCTGAGGCCGTCTGAACGCCCTCTCCTGCCCATGTGCTGCGGTTATCCAGTTTGGACGGCAGGCTTTCCGCATCCAACGCGTCTTTTAGAATCGCAGCGGTATCGTGGTATTCAAAACCTTTCAGGTCAAACAGGTTGCCCAATACGCGCAACACTTTCCACAGAGGACGCGAATCGCCGAAGCCTTGTACCACGCCGTGGAAGGATTGCAGACGGCCTTCCATATTGATGAAGCTGCCTGATGTTTCGGTAAACGGCGCAATCGGCAACAATACGTCGCACACGTCCAGCAGCGTTTCGCTAACAAACGGCGTAAACGCCATCACGCTTTTCGCCTGTTTCAACGCGGCCACGGCTTTTGCACCGTCAACCGTATCGATTTCAGGCTCGACGTTGAGCAGCAAGACTGCCTGTTTCGGCGCGTTTGCCATTTCGGCAACGCTCTCGCCGGAGTTCACGCCCAATACGTCCGCACCAACGCTGTTGGCAGCTTGCGGCAAAATGCCCAGCACTGCGCCGGTCGCGTCAGCCAGCTCTTGCGCGGCGGCATAAATGGCGGCGTAATCAGGATGGTTTTGCACTTCCGCGCCCAAAATCACCGCTGCTTTTTCAGCGTTTTTCAGGCTGGCGGTAACTGCGTGTTCTGCATTGACAGACAGGTTTTTCAGACGGCCTGCCCACTCGTCGGGATGTGCGGCTTCTTGAGACAGAAGCGGCATAAACAATTCTTCTTTACTGCTGGCCAATACGCTCAACGCCATACGGTCTTTGGCGGCGCGGCGCAGGCGGGCGGTCAGGAGCGGTTGTTCTTTGCGCAAGTTCGCGCCGACTACCAATACGGCATCGTTGTCAGCCAAAGATTCAATACTTTGTCCCAACCATTGCGCACCTTTAAGGCCGTCTGAAAGACGTTTGTCTTGTTGGCGCAAACGGGTTGCAAAGTTTTTAACACCCAAGCCATCGGCGAGTTTTTTGGCCAGATACAGCTCTTCAACCGTATTCATCGGATTGGCCCAAACACCGACTTGGTTTTGGTTGCCGTCTTTGGCGATACATTCAATCGCGCTGCGGACATATTCCAGCGCGGTTTTCCAATCCACGCCTATCCACTCGCCGCCCTGTTTGATTTTCGGATTTTTCAGACGGCTTTCGTGATACAGGCCTTCGTAGGCGAAACGGTCGCGGTCGGACAGCCAGCATTCATTAATCGCTTCGTTTTCCAGCGGCAACACGCGGCGGACGGTATGGTCTTTGGTTTGTACAATCAGGTTGCTGCCCAAAGCGTCATGGGCGGAAACAGATTTGCGGCGGTTCAATTCCCAAGTACGCGCGTTGAAGCGGAACGGTTTGCTGGTCAATGCGCCGACAGGACACAAATCAATAACGTTGCCTGACAATTCGGTTTCCACTGCTTTACCGATAAAAGGCATGATCTCGGAGTGTTCGCCGCGGTTAGCCATGGCGATTTCTTGCACGCCGGCGATTTCTTCAGTGAAACGGACGCAACGGGTACAGTGGATACAACGGCTCATTTCCTCGGCGGAAACCAAAGGACCCATGTCCTTGCCGACGACAGAACGTTTTTCTTCGGTATAACGGCTGGTGGTTTTGCCGTAGCCCATCGCCAAATCCTGCAACTGGCATTCGCCGCCTTGGTCGCAGGTCGGACAATCAAGCGGATGGTTGATGAGCAGGAACTCCATCACGCCTTCTTGCGCCTCTCGGGCTTTTGCCGAATGCGTACGCACAATCATGCCGTCTGTAACCGGCGTGGCACAGGCGGGCAGAGGTTTGGGGGCTTTTTCCACGTCCACCAAACACATACGGCAGTTGGCGGCGATGGAAAGTTTTTTGTGGTAACAGAAATGCGGGATATAAGTACCGAGCTTGTGCGCGGCTTCAATCACCGTCGCGCCCTGCTCCACAGATACCTGTTTGCCGTCGATTTCGATTTGTAACATGGTTCGTTCCTAGTTACGGGTATTTAATAAATAATTCTTTTAGAGGCCGTCTGAAAACTTAGCACCACTTATTCGGTTTCATCGGTCCGCCGTGTTCGATGTAATGCACAAACTCATCACGGAAATGCTTGGTAAAGCTGCGGACAGGGAAAACAGCGGCATCGGCAAGGGCGCAGATGGTGCGGCCTGCCATTTGGTTACCGACAGAATCCAGCAGATCCAAGTCTTCCATGCGGCCTTTGCCTTCTACGATGCGGTGGACGATGCGGTAAAGCCAGCCCGTGCCTTCTCGGCAAGGCGTACATTGGCCGCAAGACTCGTCGTAGTAGAAGTAGCTCAAACGCTCAAGGGCTTTCACCATGCACACGTCTTCGTCCATGACGATAATCGCGCCGGAACCCAGCATCGAGCCTGCTTTGGAAATCGAGTCATAGTCCATATTGGTCTGCATCATGATATCGGCAGGCAAAACTGGCGCGGACGAACCGCCGGGAATGACGGCTTTGAGTTTTTTACCGCCGCGCATACCGCCCGCCATTTTCAGAACTTCGGCAAACGGCGTGCCCAATGGCACTTCATAGTTGCCCGGACGCTCGACATGACCGGAAATACAGAACAATTTGGTACCGCCTGCATTCGGAATACCTTTATCGGCAAATGCCTGTCCGCCGTCACGGATAATGAATGGAACGGAGGAGAACGTTTCGGTATTGTTGATGGTAGTCGGTTTGCCGTACAGGCCGAACGAAGCAGGGAATGGTGGCTTAAAGCGCGGCTGGCCTTTTTTGCCTTCCAACGATTCGAGCAATGCGGTTTCTTCGCCGCAAATATATGCGCCGTAGCCGTGGTGGGCGAAGAGTTCAAATTCAAAATCCGAACCCAGAATATTTTTACCCAAAAAGCCTGCGGCGCGCGCCTGCTCCAAAGCGGCTTCAAAGCGTTGGTAGCCTTCAAAAATTTCGCCGTGGATATAGTTGTAGCCGGCTTTCGCACCCATCGCGTAACCGGCAATAATCATGCCTTCAATCAGGGCATGAGGATTGAACATGATGATGTCGCGGTCTTTGAACGTACCCGGCTCGCCTTCGTCGGTGTTACAAACCACATATTTTTCGCCCGGGAAGGAACGGGGCATAAAGCTCCATTTCAAACCGGTCGGGAAGCCCGCACCGCCACGACCGCGCAAGCCGGAGGTTTTGACTTCGTCAATCACGTCGGTTTGCGAGATGTTTTCGGACAGGATTTTACGCAGGGCGGTATAGCCGCCACGTTTGACGTATTCGTCCAATGTCCAGCAATCGGGATTGGCGGTATCCACTTGGTCAAAAATCACGCCTGATTGGTAAATAGCCATTTTTGGTGTGCCTGTTTGTTTTCGTATAGGTTGCAGCCATTGTTTTCAGACGGCCTAATATACCTTTGTATATCGACTCTATGCCGTCTAAAATAAAATATGTTGATTCACTAAAGTTGATATTTCAGACGACCTTGTATTTCGTTTTCATGGTTATAGACCTAGTCTACTTTGCTGAAATTATCACCATCCACCGCATTTATCTTCACATGGAATCCCATCACCATCACCATCCATTTTGGTATCAGAACAATTCTGTAAAAACCATTTGGCCTCTTCGCATGACACCATCTGAGAACAATATTGCCTGCCATCACAACGATATTTATTACTATTGCTTTTTTTAGCTTGTATCGTAGCTGGATCATTAAGCTCTATTGGTGCATTAGTTTGTTTAGGGACTAATTTTACTGCGGCGAATTGATATATCTGATAACCAATTAACCCGAAAAGTGCCAACCCTACCAATTTCGTCAATATGGAAGACGACGTATCTAAGGCAAAAAATGATTTTTTCTTTGCCCTCGAACGATGGTTATGATTCCGCTTAAAATCTCTTGCCTCACGATTTAAGTAACGAATCTGTTTAGCAACATTTTTTCCTTTTCCGTTAGAAGATACTTCAAAGCCAACTGCCTCATTAATTTCAGGACGAGGGCTTCTTTGGGAAAAGTCAGAAATATGGCAGAAAATTTCTTGTTTACTACCATCTATCCGTATAAAACCATAACCTTTTTCATCATCCCACTTAACAATTATCCCTTTCATTAACCGCTTCCCTTTTTATTGTTACTTTTAAATCACAATTTAAAATTTTGGAATAACTAGTAAGTTTGATTACAAACCTAATATGTTCAGACGATCTATTCTAATTCTGCTAATTTTTTCTCAATCGCCTCTTCAGTCATAAAGCTGCACATGCTGTGGTTGTTGACCAGCATAACCGGAGCGTCGCCGCATGCGCCCATGCATTCGCCTTCGACAAGGGTAAATTTGCCGTCAGGCGTGGTTTCGCCGTAGCCGATACCGAGTTTTTGTTTAAGGTATTCGCCGGTAGCCATACCGCCGCGCAGGGCGCAGGGCAGGTTGGTACAAACGGTCAGTTTGTATTTGCCGACAGGCTCAAGGTCGTACATATTGTAGAAAGTAGCGACTTCGTAGGCTTGTGCAGGCGAGATGCCGATATAGTCTGCGACAAAGGCGATGGTTTCGGGAGCAAGCCAGCCTTTTTCGGTCTGGGCAATACGCAATGCGCCCATAATGGCAGAGCGGCGTTGGTCGGCAGGATATTTTGCCAACTCAATATCGATTTGTTTTAAGGATTCTGCGGATAACATTATCGGTCAACCTCCCCGAATACGATGTCCTGCGTACCGATGATGGCAACGACGTCGGCCAGCATGTGGCCTTTTGCCATTTCGTCCATGCCTTGCAGGTGGGCGAAGCCGGGTGCGCGGATTTTCAGGCGGTAGGGTTTGTTTGCGCCGTCTGAAATGATGTAAACGCCGAACTCGCCTTTCGGATGTTCGACAGCGGTATAGGTCTCTCCCTCGGGAACGTGCATACCCTCGGTAAAGAGTTTGAAATGGTGAATCAGGTCTTCCATACCTGTTTTCATTTCGGTACGTTTGGGCGGAGCAAATTTGTGGTTGGTGGTAATGACCGGACCGGGATTGACACGCAACCACTCGGAACATTGTTTGATGATGCGTACGGATTGACGCATTTCTTCCATACGGCATAGGTAACGGTCGTAGCAGTCGCCATTGACGCCGACAGGGATGTCGAAATCCATTTTGTCATACACTTCGTAAGGCTGTGTCTTACGCACGTCCCATTCCACGCCTGAACCGCGCAACATCACGCCGGTAAAGCCTTTTTGCATGGCGCGCTCGGGGGAGACAACGCCGATGCCGACGGTACGCTGTTTCCAAATACGGTTGTCGGTCAGGAGGGTTTCGAGTGTGTCAATGTTTTTCGGGAAACGTTCGCAGAAGGCGTCGATAAAGTCGAGCATGGTACCTTCGCGGGATTCGTTGAGCTGCTTCAATACTTTGGCGTTACGGAATTTGCTGTTCTCGTATTTAGGCATGAAGTCGGGCAGGTCGCGGTAAACGCCGCCGGGACGGAAGTAGGCTGCGTGCATACGCGCGCCGGACACGGCTTCGTACAAGTCCATCAGCTCTTCGCGGTCGCGGAAGGCGTAGAGGATGGCGGTCATCGCGCCGATGTCGAATGCGTGCGAACCAATGCCCATCAAGTGGTTGAGGATGCGCGTTACTTCGGCGAACATCACGCGGATGTATTGGGCGCGGATAGGTACATCGATACCGGCAAGTTTTTCTACTGCCAAACAATACGCCTGCTCGTTGACCATCATGGAAACGTAGTCCAAGCGGTCCATATAGGGCAGGGCTTGCAGATAGGTTTTGGTTTCCGCCAGTTTTTCGGTGCCTCGGTGCAAGAGGCCGATATGCGGGTCGGCACGGACGATTTGTTCGCCGTCCAACTCCAAAATCATACGCAATACGCCGTGCGCCGCAGGGTGTTGCGGGCCGAAGTTGATGGTGTAGTTTCTTAATTTATTGGCCACCGTAGTTCTCCTCACGGACGATACGCGGCGTGATTTCGCGCGGCTCAATGGTAACAGGTTGGTAAATCACGCGTTTTTGCTCTTCGTCGTAACGCATTTCCACATAGCCGGAAATCGGGAAGTCTTTGCGGAACGGATGTCCGACAAAGCCGTAATCGGTCAGAATGCGGCGCAGGTCGGGATGGTTGTTGAACATGATGCCGTACATATCGAAGGCTTCGCGCTCGTACCAATCCGCACTGTTGTAAATATCGACTACGGACTCGACTACGGGGAAGTCGTCGTCTGAAACCCAGACGCGTACGCGGATGCGTTGATTGTTTTTAACGGAAAGCAACTGACTGACGACGGCAAAGCGTTTGCCCTGCCATACTTCGTTTTTGTAAGTGCTGTAATCGACACCGCACAAATCGACCAAAAGCTCGAAATGCAGTTCTTCATGATCACGCAGCGTGGTCATCACTGAAACATAATGTTCGGGCAGACACTCGACGGTAATCTCGCCCAAAGCGGAAATGACTTTGCTTGCCTGATCGCCAAGCACGCCGACGACGGTCTCGTATAAGTTTTGAATGCTTGCCATGTCGTCCTCTCCTTACTCGTCACGCGCGATGGTGGAAGTGCGCTTGATTTTTTGTTGGAGCTGAATCAGGCCGTAAATCAGGGCTTCCGCAGTCGGCGGACAACCCGGCACATAAACGTCTACCGGCACGACGCGGTCGGCACCGCGCACAACGGAATAAGAGTAGTGATAATAGCCGCCACCGTTGGCACACGAGCCCATAGACAATACCCAGCGCGGCTCGGCGAGCTGGTCGTATACGCGGCGCAGGGCTGGCGCCATTTTGTTGGTCAGCGTACCTGCCACAATCATCAGGTCGGCCTGACGTGGGGACGGACGGAAAATGATACCGAAACGGTCAAGGTCATAACGCGCCATACCCGCATGCATCATTTCCACGGCGCAGCAGGCCAAGCCGAAAGTAACCGGCCACAATGAACCGGTACGCATATAGTTCAACACCGTATCCGCGCTGGTGGTGATGAAACCTTTTTTCAAAACGCCTTCTATTCCCATTCCAGCGCACCTTTTTTCCATTCGTAAATAAAGCCTACCGTCAGAACAACGATAAACACCAGCATAGACCAGAAGCCGTATGCGCCCAAATCTTTGAACACGACAGCCCACGGCAACATGAACGCGACCTCCAAATCAAACAGGATGAAGAGGATGGCGACGAGGTAATAGCGCACGTCGAACTTCATCCTTGCGTTTTCAAAGGCTTCAAAACCGCATTCGTAAGCCGCATCTTTTTCGGCATAGTGGCGTTTCGGGCCTAAAATTGTGCCGAGCAGAATAAACAGCACACCGGCCGCAAGGCCGACGAGGATGAATACGAGGACGGGAAAGTAACTGGCCAACATGGTCGTACCTAACTGGTTGACAGACAAATCTTAAAAATAGATTACCATTTTATCGAATTTCAAAAGCCATTTAAAGGTAAATATCAGCAAATCAGTAAAAAAACACTAATAAATTCAATAAAGTTATGAGAACAATTCTTATTCTTATTTAATATTTCACAATTTTAATTTCAATTTAATCATGTATCATTTAATTCGGGTTTTCTACCTGTCCGATTTACTTCAAAAATCTGGAGCCCCCCCCTTTTTTCCAAACCTCAATAAAAACATCAGGCCGTCTGAAAACTGATTATTTTCAGACGGCCTGTGT
Organism: Neisseria sp. HMSC068C04; assembly: GCF_001810105.1. Classification (NCBI taxonomy): domain Bacteria; kingdom Pseudomonadati; phylum Pseudomonadota; class Betaproteobacteria; order Neisseriales; family Neisseriaceae; genus Neisseria; species Neisseria sp. HMSC068C04. Next base: position 34,772 of record NZ_KV799924.1, on the reverse strand, counting down.
ACATCACATTATTTTAAATAGAAAAATTAATCGACACCTTTGAGCATGCGGTTCAATACCGGGGCAAGTACCAACAGGATACCGCAGGTTACCGCGCCGATGGTGGCCAGCATCCAGTAGAAATCCAATGGCGACTGAGCATTGTAGTAGTCTTTAAACAACACTCCGCCCAAAGTAAAGCCGATGGACAATGCCAAGAAATTCAAAGCAACCATTTGTGTTTTAAACATGCTCGGTGCGATTTTGGTGGAAAACGACAGCGAAATCGGCGACAGCATCAACTCGCCTATCGTAATCGCCAGCAACACCAGCATAAACACGATAATCGGCATCGGGGTCTCGGATGAAATATACGGGATGAAACACAAATAAGAGGCGCCGGTTACCAACATGGCCAGCGCAAACTTCAACGGCGTTTTAGGTTGGCGTTTGCCCATTTTCGTCCACACCGCCGCCATCACGCCGGAGAAGAGAACCACCCACATGGCCTGTATCGAGTCTTTCCATGAAACAGGCACGGTAAAGCCGAAGAAAGTACGGTCGACCGTTTCGTCGAAATAAACCGTTGCAACGGTGTATACCTGAAACCAAACCGCCCAGAACATGCAAATGGTCAAAAACAGCGGAATATAGGCCATGATGTAACGTTTATTGGCTGCCTCAACCTGGCTGCTTCCCAGCAGGCGTGCAAAATAAGCGATGACGGTGGTAATGACCACGCCCAAGAGCCAGCGTGAAAAATTCTCAAGATTGAGCGCGCCAGAAGCAATCACGCTGCCCAAGACCAAAACCAGCAACACCCCGACAGCTATTGCAGTCTGTACCTTTTCAGGGCGCAACGGATTGGGAGCAGGCGTATGCGGCAGATTTTTACGGCCGCGTGAATACCACATCAGGCCAAACGCCATACCGACGGCCGCCGCGCCGAAACCGTAATGGAATCCCATTCTGTCTTGCAAAATACCGGTCAACAAAGGGCCTAAGAAACCGCCGATATTGATGGAAATATAGAAAATGGAGAAACCGGCATCGCGCAATTCGCGCAGATCGTCCCGTTCATACAAAGAACCGACCATCGAACTGGCAGACGATTTCACGCCGCCGCTGCCCAGCGCGATAAACACCAAGCCCAACAGCAATCCCATCAAGCCCGGCACAATCGCCAATAAAATATGACCGGTCATCACGACGATACCGGCGATAAACAGGGTACGTTCCGAGCCCCAAATGCGGTCGGCCAACCATGCGCCGAGAATAGTGGACAGGTAAACGCTGCCGCCATATGCGCCAACGATACCGCCGGCCAAAGCCTTATCCATACCCAAGCCGCCTTGATTCGCAGCGTAATACAGATAAATCAACAGGATGCCCTGCATACCGTAGAAGGAAAAACGCTCCCATAGCTCAATATGGAATAGGGTGGATAATTGCAAAGGATGGCCGAAGAAGGTTTTCTCGGCAGAAGACGGCTTTTGACCGGACATTATGAGTTCTCCTAATATATTAGACAGGCTCAGGCTTCAGACGGCCTGTTATACCTACCAATCATTTTTATGGAAACCATATATTACCGTCAATCTTTGCATTTGCAAAACATTAAAAAGTATATTTTTACAAAAAGATTAATATTCGCATTTAAAAAGAAATCAATAGCCACATAACAAGCAAATTGTGGCCATATCCGTCATGCCCTACATATTCAAAAACCCGTTAATTTTTAGATTTTCTATATTGTATTTTTCATGTAGTCGAATACAGATATATTTACTGCGTTCAGTATTCCATTTAGGCTGATAGGACTTTAGCTTATTCAAATAGATAGAACCTTTTACCTGCTGGAAATATAAATCTTCAAGTAGGTGTAGTTACTGCCATATTCAACAACAAACAGGCCGTCTGAAATCTTTCAGACGGCCTGTTTGTCTCTTACGGTTTACACACCTTGTTTCAGGCTGGCTTCGATGAAGCCGTCCAAGTCGCCGTCCAATACGGCTTTGGTGTTGCCGACTTCGTAGCCTGTACGCAAGTCTTTGATGCGTGAGGAATCCAAAACGTATGAGCGGATTTGGCTGCCCCAACCCACATCGGATTTACCTTCTTCCAACGCCTGCTTCTCTTCGTTGCGTTTGCGCATTTCCAATTCGTACAGTTTGGACTTCAACATTTCCATCGCGGCGGCTTTGTTGGCGTGTTGCGAACGGTCGTTTTGACACTGCACCACAATCCCTGTCGGCTCGTGGGTAATACGCACGGCAGAGTCGGTTTTGTTAATGTGCTGACCGCCCGCGCCCGATGCGCGATAGGTGTCGATACGCAAATCGGCGGGGTTGATTTCGATTTCGATGGAATCGTCGATTTCGGGGTAAACAAACACGGATGAAAAAGACGTGTGGCGTTTGTTGTTGGAGTCAAACGGCGAGTAGCGAACCAAGCGGTGAACGCCGGTTTCGGTACGCAGCAGGCCGTAGGCGTATTCGCCTTCCACGCGGATGGTGGCGCGGTTGATGCCTGCGATTTCGCCGTCGTCTTCTTCAAGGATTTCGATTTTGAAGCCTTTGCGTTCGGCGTAGCGGCTGTACATGCGGAACAGCATGCCCGCCCAGTCTTCGGCTTCCGTACCGCCCGCGCCTGCGGTGATGTCGATAAAGCAGTTGTTCGGGTCGGCAGGCTGGTTGAACATTCGTTTGAATTCAAGGTCGGCCATTTGTTTTTCCAAACCGGCCACGTCTTCCCGCACGGCGGCGAAACCTTCTTCGTCGTTTTCTTCGACAGCCATTTCGATCAACATGCGGTTGTCTTCGATGCCTGTGGCGATGTTGTCGAGCGTCACCACGATGCCTTCGAGGATTTTACGCTCTTTGCCGATTTCTTGGGCGCGTTTGGGGTCGTTCCAGAGTTCCGGGTCTTCGGAGAGGCCGACGACTTCTTCAAGGCGGTCTTTTTTGCCTTGGTAGTCCATATAGACGCGGATGTCTTCGCTGCGCTTCTCCAAGTCGTTTAGGGTGTTGTTAAGCTGGTTGATTACTTCGGCTTCCATGATTCTTGTGTTCTTTCAAAATTTTAGGGGCGTATTGTAAGGGATTTGCCTGTTTTTTTCCATGACCGGGCCGTCTGAAAATGTGCGGTTTGGCTTTTCAGACGGCCTCGGTTTTAAATTTTTCCATCCAAAGCCGCCAGTCGTTGTCTGTCGGCGCTTGTACGGTCATCCGGCTGCCGTCTTCTATGCTTTGAAAACTGAGGCTCTGCGCGTGCAACATCAGGCGTTGCGTGCCGATATGTTCGGCAACGGCATGGTTTTGGCGCAAATCGCCGTAGTTGGTGTCGCCGACGATGGGGTGGAAAATGTGTTTCATATGGCGGCGGAGTTGGTGTTTGCGGCCGGTGTGCGGCGTGAGTTCGGCCCACGAATAACGCGAGGTCGGATAACGCAGGGCGGATTGGAACAGCAACTCGGTTTGTGCCAGACAGCGGTAGGCGGTTTGCGCTTCCTGCAATGTGGCTTCGGTCTGCGCTTCGGCGATTTTGTCGGGCATATATTTGAGGGCGTAATCAATCAGGCCGTCTGAAGGCAGATGACCGCGAACAATCGCCCAATAAGTTTTTTCGATAGTTTTGTTTTCAAACTGCTGCGTCAATAACCGTGCGGCTTCCGTATCGAGGGCAAACAGCAAGACGCCGGAAGTCGGACGGTCGAGGCGGTGGACGGGATAGACGTGCTGCCCGATTTGGTCGCGCAGGGTCTGCACGGCAAAACGGGTTTCGTGTTTGTCTAACCAGCTTCGGTGCACCAGCATTCCGGCAGGTTTGTTGACGGCGATAGTGCGGCTGTCGCGGTGGATAATATCGAGCATGGCGGAGCAGTTGAATAAAAGCAGATATTGTAACGGGCTTTTGAAAATGTGGCAGGTACACTTGCCGCCAAAACCCAACTTTCAGACGGCCCGCTCCTTTCGGGTTACAATACCGCACATAAAAACACAAAGGAAAAGCCGTGAGCCTGCTCAAAAAACTGCCCAAACCCATGCTGCCCGACGAAACCCGCCGCGATATTCAGGCGCGTGAGTCGTATCATGTATTGAAGATTATTTCCGAATTTGTCGAAGCCGGCGAAGAATTGCGCGCCATTCAGCCAGCCGTCAGCATTTACGGCAGCGCGCGTACGCCTGAAGATCATCCCGACTACGAGTTCACATTACGCTTGGCACGCAAACTGTCGGATGCCGGATTTTCCGTCATTTCCGGCGGTGGGCCGGGCATTATGGAAGCGGCCAACAAAGGCGCGTTTGCAGGCGCAAGTCCGGCAGTGGGACTGAATATCGTGTTGCCGCACGAGCAAAAAGCCAATCCGTATCAGGATTTGTCGATTAAATTCCAACACTTCTTCCCGCGCAAAGTCATGTTCGTCAAACATGCCGTGGCGTATGTCGTCATGCCCGGCGGTTTCGGCACATTGGACGAATTGTTTGAAAGCCTGACTTTGGTGCAAACCGGCAAAACGCCTGACCGCCCGATTATCTTAGTGGGCAAAGCATTTTGGGCAGGACTGCTGGACTGGATACGCGAGCAGTTGTTGGGCAGAAACCTGATTTTGGAAGAGGATTTGAACCTGATCCGCGTCATCGACGACGAAGACGAGATTATCGAAGAAATCTTCGCCCATTACGAAAACCGCTTGGAAGACTTGTCCGAACACCAAAATGCTTGGTCGCTGGGGCTGTAAAAAACTAAGGCTTCAACTGACAAAGGGCGGTTATCCCGCCTGCCCTTTGCTTCATTAATAAAGGCCGTCTGAAAATCCGTTTCAGACGGCCTT
>NZ_KV799924.1:0-29859 GCF_001810105.1 Neisseria sp. HMSC068C04 | reverse complement strand
AGGCCGTCTGAAAATCCGTTTCAGACGGCCTTTTATCTTCTTTCAAAGCGTTTAATTGTTTTCCCACTCGACATGCTCACTCAAGAAGCCGCCGCTTTGGTGTGCCCAAAGTTTGGCATACAGGCCTTGTTTCTCGAGCAACTCGGTGTGGCTGCCTTCTTCGATAATGCGGCCTTTGTCCAAGACGATGAGGCGGTCCATCGCGGCGATGGTGGAGAGGCGGTGGGCGATGGCAATCACGGTTTTACCTTCCATCATTTTGTCGAGGCTTTCTTGGATGGCGGCTTCGACTTCGGAGTCAAGCGCACTGGTGGCTTCGTCAAGCAACAGAATCGGCGCGTCTTTGAGCATAACGCGGGCGATGGCGATGCGTTGGCGCTGGCCGCCGGAAAGTTTCACGCCGCGTTCGCCAACGTGCGCATCATAGCCGCGTCGGCCTTTGGCATCGCTTAAGTTAGGAATAAAACCGGCGGCCTCGGCGCGTTCGGCGGCGGAAATCATCTCGGCTTCGGTGGCATCGGGACGGCCGTAGATAATGTTGTCGCGGACGGAGCGGTGCAGCAGGGAGGTATCTTGTGTCACCAAACCGATTTGGGCGCGCAGGCTTTCTTGGGTAACGCTGTCCACGGTTTGGCCGTCGATCGAAATCGTGCCGCTTTGCGGTTCGTAAAAGCGCAGGAGCAGGTTGACGATGGTGGATTTGCCTGCACCGCTGCGACCGATCAAGCCGACTTTTTCACCGGGTTTGATGTTCAGATTAAAGCCGTTGAGAAGCGGTTTGCCTGCTTCATAGGAGAAATCGACGTGATCAAACTTGATTTCTCCTCGGGTAACTTTCAGCGGCAGGGCTTGCGGTTTGTCGAGGATGGTGTGGGGTTTGGACAGGGTGGCCATGCCGTCGTTGACGGTACCGATGTTTTCAAACAATCGGGCAGACTCCCACATGATGTATTGCGACAAACCGTTCACACGCAATGCCATGGCAGTAGCCGTGGCTACCGCGCCTACGCCGACTTGGCCGTGATACCAAAGCCAAATGCCCAAGGCGGTCGTACCGACGGTCAGCGAGCTGTTGACGATAAAGCTGCAAGTGTGCAGCAGCGTAGCCAAACGCATTTGGGCATGGACGGTCACCATAAACTCTTCCATCGACTGCTTGGCATAAGCGGCCTCGCGTGCGCCGTGGGAGAAGAGTTTGACGGTGGCGATATTGGAGTAGGCGTCGGTAATGCGGCCGGTCATCAACGAGCGCGCATCGGCCTGACGCGCGGCGGTTTTGCCGAGTTTGGGAATCAGGAAGCGCATAATCATGGCGAATCCAATCATCCAGCAGATAAACGGCAAAATAAGCCAAACATCGAATGAGGACAGAATCACGCCGGAAGTAATGAAGTACACCAGCACATACACAACCATATCGGCAACGGTCATCACGACATCGCGCAGCGCCAGCGCGGTTTGCATGACTTTGGCGGACACGCGTCCTGCAAATTCGTCCTGATAAAAGCCCAGGCTTTGACCCAGCATCAAGCGGTGGAAATTCCAGCGCAGGCGCATGGGGAATACGCCTTGCAGGGTTTGCAGGCGTACACTGGACGCAAAAAAGGTCCAAACGGCAAAAAATGCCACCATGGCCATCATGCCGATTAATGCATGGCCTTTTTCAACAAAAAGCGTTTGCGGCGTATAAGCGCCGAGCCAGTCGACCACCTTGCCCATAAATTGGAACATCAAGGCTTCCATGATACCGACGCCGACCGTAAACACGGCCAACACGGCAATCCATTTGCGCACGCCTTCAATGTTGCTCCAAATAAACCGCCACAACCCTTTTTCTGGCGTTTTCGGCGCGGCTTCTGGATAAGGGTCGATGCGGGACTCGAACCATGAGAATATTTTTTTAATCATTGTTTTTGCAAATGTGATAAGACGGTCAGGCCGTCTGAAAAGAGGTGATTCAAATACATTCAAGACTGTATTTTACGGTAAAAATCCGACTGATGACAGCGGATACCGTCAGTCCGATCAAACCAATCTATCGGCTTGACTATCTAAAAATCCCTTTGCTTTACATAAAACAAAGGCCGTCTGAAACTTTTCAGACGGCCTTTGCTGGATTTAGGTTGCCCTTAAAAATCACTCTTTACGTTGACGGCCCAAATCGGCAGCGGCAGTAAACAAAACGTCGGTGGAAGAGTTTAACGCAGTTTCTGCAGAGTCTTGAATCACGCCGATGATGAAGCCGACGGCAACCACCTGCATGGCCACATCGTTATCGATACCGAACAGGCTGCACGCCAAAGGAATCAGCAGCAACGAGCCACCGGCCACACCGGATGCACCGCACGCGCTGACGGTAGCGACCAGGCTCAGCAGCAGGGCAGTAGCGAAGTCAACCGTAATGCCTTGCGTATGCGCCGCAGCCATCGCCAAAACGGTAATGGTGATTGCCGCACCGGCCATATTGATGGTTGCACCCAATGGAATGGAGATGGAGTAAGTGTCTTCGTGCAAACCCAGTTTTTTCGCCAATGCCATGTTCACAGGGATGTTGGCGGCGGAAGAACGGGTAAAGAAGGCATACACGCCGCTTTCACGCAGGCAGGTAAACACCAGCGGGAAAGGGTTGCGGCGGATTTGCGTCCACACAATAATCGGGTTGACCACCAAAGCGATAAACAGCATACAGCCGAGTAATACGGCCAACAGCTGCATATAACCGGCAAGCGCTTCAAAACCGGTTTCCGCAATGGTAGAAGACACCAAGCCGAAAATACCCAGCGGCGCAAAACGGATAATCCACTTCACAACCGTCGAAACGGTATCGGCCAAGTCGGCCGCCACTTGGCGGGTCGTATCCGAACCGTGATGGCGCAAAGCCGCACCCAATACCAAGGCCCAAGCCAAAATGCCGATATAGTTGGCATTGGCCAGCGCGTTAATCGGGTTGGCCACCAAATTCATCAGCAGCGTTTTCAGCACTTCGACAATGCCGGAAGGCGGCGCAACGGATACATCGCCTGCCGCACGCAGAATGAGCGTGGTCGGGAATGCCATACTGGCAATGACTGCCACCACAGCCGCGGCAAACGTACCGAAAATATACAAAATCAAAATCGGTTTGATGTAGGCCTGATTGCCTTTTTGGTGTTGCGCAATAGCGGCAGTCACCAACACAAATACCAAAATCGGCGCGATAGCCTTAAGCGCACCGACAAACAGGCTGCCCAGCAGTCCTGCGCTGATACCGACTTGCGGCGAAACTGCACCCACAATAATACCTAAAACCAAGCCGATGGCGATTTGCGCCACCAGGCTGACGCGATTGAGCGCGTTCAAAAGCGGATTGCCACTTGCCATATCCGTTCCTTCACAATTTAAAGATATGTTAAAAAAGTCTTACATTCTAAAATAAAAAATCATTTGTCGGCGAGGTTTTCATGCACACCTCACAAAAACAGCATTAAAGTTTAGCATTTATGGCACAATTGGCATTTTATGCCAAAAATACAGTCAAACCTGCTCAAACCCTACTTTAAAGTATGCCCATACCGTTGCCTTATCTCTCTGTATCTTGATTTCAGACGGCCTGAAATCTGCGCCATAAGGCCGAATACAAAGGCAACTTTATCAGTCAAAACACAAAACATAACTATTACAATCGTATAGAAACAAACCAAAATCCGCCCTTACGTCACATTTTGCAACATTATCGCGCTAAATTTCCGTTTATAACCATAGCCTGAAACCTTGCAGAAATAATGTTAAAATCCACAAACTGAAGAATTGTCGCTGTCGAACACACATCATGACCAAACTGACCTACCCTGTTTTATTTGCATCATTGGCGCTCGCCTACGGACACGCGTTGGCAGTAGATACTTCCGTTCCCAAAGCGGAAGACTACGAGGCTGTTCCCGAATCCGAAATGCCCAAGCAGCCCAAAGACGACCAAACAGGCAAACTCAAGCCCAAATTTCCCGTCAAAATCGACACCCAAGACAGCGAAGTCAAAGAAATGCTTGAAGAATACCTGCCGCTGATTACCCAGCAGCAGGACGAAGAGCTGGACAAAGAGCAGGTCGGCTTCCTCGCCGAAGAGGCTCCCGACAACGTCAAAACGATGCTCCGGACCAAAGGCTACTTCAACAGCAACGTCAATATTCAAGACCACGGCGAGAGCTATACCGTCAACGTCATCCCCGGCCCGCGCACCAAAGTCGACAACGTCAGCGTGGCCATCCTTGGCGACGTATTGAATGATGACAACTTGGCCGAGTACTACCAAAATGCGATGGAAAACTGGCAACAGCCCGTTGGCGAAAACTTCGACCAAGACGGCTGGAGTGCTAGTAAAACCTCCGTCCTCAGCGCGGTAACACGCAAAAAATACCCTTTGGCGAAACTCACTACCACCCAAGCCACCATCAATCCCAATACCCAAAAAGCCGATTTGAACGTCATCGTAGAGAGCAACCGCCCCATTTACTTTGGCGAGTTCCAAATTACCGGCACACGCCGCTACCCTGAGAGCGTGGTTTCCGGCATGGCGCGCTTCCAACCCGGTTCGCCTTACGACTTAGACAAAATCCTCGACCTGCAACAGGCGCTCGAACAAAACGGCCACTACTCCGGCGCGTCCGTACAGGCTGACTTCGACCAACTGCAAGGCGACCGCGTTCCCGTCAAAATCAACGTGACTGAAGTCAAACGCCACAAACTGGAAACCGGTATCCGCTACGACTCCGAATATGGAATCGGTGGACGCATCGCCTACGACTATTACAACCTCTTTAACAAGGGTTACATCGGTTCCATCGTTTGGGACATGGACAAATACGAAACCACGCTGGCCGCCGGTATCAGCCAACCGCGCAACAACCGCGGCAACTACTGGACCAGCAACGTTTCCTACAACCGCTCGACCACGCAAAACCTTGAAAAACGCGCCCTGACCAGCGGTATTTGGTATGTCCGCGACCGCAACAATATTGATGCCCGCTTCGGCCTCGAATTCATTACCGAAGACCGCAAAGTCCCCGACACCAGCTACGATTTGGGCCGAAGCCATGCCACCATGCTGACCGCCTCATGGAAACGGCAAAGCATCGAAACCGAGCTGCACCCACAAAACGGCTACTACCTCGACGGCAAAATCGGGGCAACTTTGGGCAAATTCCTCTCCTCCACCCAAATGGCACGCGCCATGGCACGCGCAGGCTATTTCTTCACGCCTGAAAACAAAAAACTCGGTACATTCATCGTACGCGGACAGGCAGGCTACGTTTATGCCCGCGAAGGCGAAGAAGTGCCGTCCAGCCTGATGTTCCGTACCGGCGGCGCAACTTCCGTACGCGGTTACGAACTCGACAGTATCGGCTTGGCAGGTCCCAACGGCTCCGTTCTGCCGCAACGCGCCTTGGTGGTCGGCAGTCTCGAATATCAATTCCCAGTTACCAAAAGCTTCTCCGGCGCCATCTTCCACGATGTCGGCGATGCGGCAAGCAACTTCAAACACATGACCTTAAAACACGGTACCGGCTTGGGCGTGCGCTGGTTCAGCCCGGTTGCGCCGTTCTCCTTCGATATTGCCTACGGCCATCACGACAAAAAAATCCGCTGGCACATCAGCTTGGGCACAAGGTTTTAACAAACATACTCACCATCCATTCTTTCAGACGGCCTCAGCCATTTCAGGCCGTCTGAACAACAGACAAACAGAAAAATATCATGACCGATACTGCAAACACTTCCACGCCGTCTGAACAACAGCCCGCCCCGCCAAAGCGCAAAAAACGCCTGTTGCTCGGCTTTGTCCTGTCCGCCTTGGGCGTATTGACCGTTTCCGCCGGCGCGATCGGCTGGCTGGTCGGTACGGAGTCGGGTTTGCGTTTCGGTTTGTACAAAATCCCGTCATGGTTCGGTGTCAAAATTTCTTCGGACACGCTGAAAGGAACGCTGATTGAAGGTTTTGAAGGCGACAAATGGTTGATTGAAACAGAAGGTGCGGACATCAAAATCAGCAGCTTCCGCTTTGATTGGAAACCGTCCGAACTGACCCGTCCGTCCTTGCACATCACCGAAGTCGTGGCCGGCGATATCGCCATCGTGACCAAACGCACGCCGCCTAAAGAAGAAGAGCCTTCAAAAGGCCTGCCCGACAGCATAGACCTGCCTGTTACCGCCTATCTCGACCGTTTGGAAACCGGCAAAATCAGCGTAGGCAAGCGTTTTGACAAGCAGACCATCTATCTCGACCATCTGCACGCGGCCTATCATTACGACAAAAAAGAACACCGCCTCCACATCAAAACCGCCGATACGCCATGGAGCAGCTCGACAGGCGCGGTGGTGATCGGTTTGAACAAACCCTACGTCCTCAATACCGCCATCTACACCAAAGGCCAGCTTGAGGGCGAAACCCTACATGGTACGGTGCGCCTGTGGGGCAGCCTGCAAGACGTATCCACCGACTTGCTGCTCGATAGCGACAACGTTCATTTGTCGGCCAAATCCACCATTCACCCATTCGCCGACAGCCTCAATGAAACCGTCGGCGAAATCCTGATTAAAGGTTCCAACATCAATCCGCAGGCCTTCCTGCCCAGCCTGCCCGAAGCGCGCCTGAATTTCGATGCCACCACCATTCCGTCGTTTACCGACGGCGTTGCGTTGGAAGGCTCGATTGACTTGGAAAACGACCAAGCCGGTTTTGCCGATGAAAATCATATTCCTGTCAAACGCATCCTCGGCGAATTCATCGTCGACGATAAAGGCACGGTCATGATTGAAGACATCGGCGTCGACCTGCTCAAAGACGGCAGCATCGATGTGTCCGGCTCTATCGATACCGCCCAAGACCAGCTCAAACTCGCACTGGGCATCAACAATACCGGTGCAGACGACTTTGTCCGTCAAAACATCGCAGGCCGTCTGAACGGCAGTATCGACGTCAAAGGCGAAACTTCCTCCCCCGTCATCAACTGGAATCTCGACAGCGGATTTGCACGTACAGACGGCATGCTGTTTTTCCAAACTGACAAACAGCTCGGCCAGCGCACGCTCAAGCTCGACAAAGTCCGCCTGGTTCCGCAAAACGGCGGCGAACTCAACGCCAAAGGCTCGCTCGAACTCTTCAAAGACCGCAAACTGCAACTGGACATTGTCAGCAAAGCCTTCAACCCTGCGCGCATCGATCCGCAGCTTCCGCAAGGCAGCGTCAACGGCAACATCAACTTGACCGGCATACTGGCGCAAGAAAAATTCGCCGGCAAAATGCAGTTTGCACCGAGTACGCTCAACGGCGTTCCGCTCAGCGGCAAAGCCGACGTCGCTTATGAAAACAAACACCTCGCACGCGCCCTGACCGACCTGACCCTCGGCAACAACATCATCAAAACCAACGGCAGCTTCGGCAAAAAAGGCGACCGCCTCAACCTCAACATTACCGCCCCCGATTTGTCGCGTTTCGGCTTCGGCTTGGGCGGCCTGCTCAACGCGCGCGGCTACATCTCCGGCAGTTTTTCAGACGGCCTCAAAACCCTTGAAGCCGATTTGAACGGCGAAGCGCGCAACTTCAAAGTCGCCGATGCCGTCAACATCCGCACCCTCGACTTCAAGCTTAAGGGTTCGCCCGACACCAACCGTCCGTTGAGTGCCGATATTAAAGGCGAACACATCGCCGTCTCCGGCGGCGCGGCCATGATCGACAACGTCAACCTGCTCATCAGCGGCACAGGTTCGCACCACCACATCCGCGGCAACAGCAGCATGGCGGTGGACAACAAACGCTACAAGCTCGACCTCGATGCCACCGGCGGCCTTAACAAAGACCAAACCCAATGGAAAGGCACGGTTGATACGCTCGACATCAACGGCGCGTTCAACCTCAAACTGCAAAACCGCCTCAACCTCGAAGCCGGCAGCGAACGCGTTTCCCTCAGCAGCGCGCGTTGGGCGGCTATGGGCGGCAGCCTCAACCTGCAAAATTTCGTTTGGGACAAGAAAGCCGGCATTACCAGTAAAGGCAGCGCACAAAATCTGCACATTACCGAATTGCACAACTTCTACACTCCGCCTATCGAACACAACCTCGTCTTGGGCGGCGACTGGGATTTGGCGTACAGTCAAAACGCGCGCGGCTTCCTCAACATCAACCGTCAAAGCGGCGACATCATTCTGCCGAGCAAAGACCCGAAAAACAAACAGCCTTTGGGACTTTCCGCGCTCGCCCTGCGCACCCGTTTCCAAAACGGCCGCATCGACAGCACGCTGGAAGGCAACACCCGCTTCGGCAAAGTTGACGGCACGCTCGGCATCGCCCAGCAGTTCGGCAACAACATCAACAACGCCCCCGTCAGTGGCAAAGTCAATATCAGCGTTCCCGATTTGGGCTCGCTCAAATCCTTTATGCCGGCGACAGCCCAAGGCATTGCAGGCCGTCTGAACGCAACCGCCACCATCGGCGGCCGACTCGGTTCGCCCACCGTCAACAGCAACTTCGACCTCCAAACCAATTACGGCCGGGCCGATGGTACCGTCAACATCGGTCAGGGCACCAGCTTCGATACCGCCCCTCTGAGCGGCAAGCTCAACCTGAACGTTGCCAACCTCGAAGTCTTCCGCAATTTCCTGCCCGTCGGCCAAACCCTCAAAGGCCGTCTGAACGCCGCCGTCAACTTGGCAGGCCGTCTGAACGATCCGCAACTAAGCGGCCTGATTAATGGCGACAACCTCTATTACCGCCATCAAACCCAAGGCCTGATTCTCGACAACGGCGTATTGCGTTCGCGCCTGCAGGGTCAAAAATGGGTGATCGACAGCCTCAAATTCCACCGCGGCGGCACGATTGAGCTCAAAGGCGCGGTCAACCTTGCCAACGCCAACCCCGATGTTGACGTAGACATCATCTTCGACAAATACCGCACCCTCTCGCGTCCAAACCGCCAACTGCAGCTCTCCGGCGCGGCCAAAGTCCTCTACAATCCGGAAAAAGGCGTATCGCTCAACGGCACGCTCAACACCGACTTCGGCAGGTTTGGTTCGCAAAAATCCTCCATGCCGACCCTCGATGACGACGTGGTCGTACTGGGCGAAACCCCAAAAGAAGCAACGGCCACCACGCCGATTAATATGAACCTTGTTTTGAACATCAACGACAATGTCCGTTTTGTCGGCTACGGCGCAGACGTTACCATCGGCGGCAAACTGGCCATCACGTCCCGTCCGGGCGAAGCCGTCCAAGGCGTTGGTACCGTGCGCGTTGTCAAAGGCCGCTACAAAGCCTACGGTCAAGACCTCGACATCACCAAAGGATCGGTTTCCTTTGTCGGCCCGCTGACCAATCCAAACCTCAACATCCGTGCCGAACGCCGCCTCTCCCCGGTCGGCGCAGGTGTCGAAGTTCTCGGCAGCCTCAACAATCCGCGCGTGACCTTGGTTGCCAAGGAAGCCATGAGTGAAAAAGACAAACTCTCCTGGCTTATCCTCAACCGTGCCAGCAGCGGTAGCGACGGCGACAACGCCACGCTCTCTGCGGCCGCCAGCGCGCTGCTTGCCGGCCAAGTCAACGACCGCATCGGCCTTGTCGATGATTTGGGCTTTACCAGCAAACGCAGCCGCAACGCCCAAACAGGCGAGCTCAACCCTGCCGAACAAGTTCTGACCGTCGGCAAACAGCTCACCAACAACCTCTACGCAGGTTACGAATACGGCATCTCCAGCGCTGAACAATCCGTCAAACTCGTGTACCAACTGACCCGCGCCATCCAAGCCGTTGCCCGCATCGGCACGCGCTCCTCCGGCGGCGAGTTGAAATACACCATCCGCTTTGACAACTGGTTCGGCAAAGACGAACCCGAGCCGGAAGAACAACACTAAAAGCCGTTAAAAAGGCCGTCTGAAATTCATCTTTCAGACGACCTTTATCTTGTTCTACCGTATCAAAATCTTAAGCTATGCCTCAAAAAACAAAGGCAAACGGCGCAAGTTTGAAAACAAATACTGCTAAAAAAGTGAGCGGCTAGCCACGGTTTATTCAAGGTTAGCGATAAATAAAGCAGATACAAAAAGGCCGTCTGAAACTGACAGGGGCAGGTTTCAGACGGCCTTTTTTTGAATTATCGAAACATCTTGTGCATGGCGTTGCTGATTAATTCGAGCTGTTTCTTATATTCGCGGCAACGGGGACAGAGCGACAGGTGCACGGCAAGGGCAATGCGGTTAAAAAGACTGAGATGCACTTGGTCTTGCTGTTTAGAAATCAGATCGGTTATTTTGCGGCATTTTTTCATGGCGTTTTCCTGTCAGGCATGGGAGAACCATTTGATTTGCAGGCACTGGCGCAAGGTTTCGCGCGCGCGGTGCATGATGGTGTGGTAGTTGGCATGGCTGATGCCGCATTGTTCGCGGATTTCATCGCTTGAAAAGCCGAGAATTTCTTTCATGGTAAACACACGGGCGGTGTTTTCCGGCAGATGGTAGAGGCAGGTCTGCAGAACTTGGTAGAACTCTTTATTGTTCAAACTGGCTTCGGGCGAGTCCCAACCCTGAGGTTGTCCTTCATCCGTCCAATGCCCGTCAGCGGCAAAATGTCCTTCAAAGGCTTCATCCAAGGCTTCCTCGTCGCGCGTGACGAAAACTTGGCGTTGCCGTCCGATTTGGCGCAGGCAGTCGGTAATTTTGTTTTTTAAGATTGCAAACAGCCAGCTACTCACTTGGGCGTCGCCTTTGAAACCCTCGGCCGCACGGTAGGCGGAAAGCATGGTTTCCTGTACGAGGTCTTCCGCCAAATCGGGGCGGTCGGGCAGCTGGATATGGGCAAAGCGCAACAGCAGTTTGCGGGATTCGGCAAGCTCGGCATCGGTCAGTTCGGGTAGGGCCATAATGTATCAGTATGAAATGAATGATCAATATGCTTCTGATTTTACGCTGATACGGAAAGAGCATGCGATTGAATCTATAAACGATTTCAGTAGTATTTTTATTTCTCCGAAACCGACTGTACCCGTTTCAGACGGCCTTGGTTTATGCCGCAACCAAAATGCCCTGTTCCCGCCAATCCGTCCATTTCTGCCTTAATGCGTCCTGCCAAGCGTTTTCAGACGGCATGAACTCTACCAGCATGGTTTGCAGGCCGTTTAGGGAAGTGGGCGTCTCTGCCAGCGTTTCCAACAATAATGCACCGAATCCATCAAGCGTTTGATACATCACGTCGTCTTCCTTATCGCACCACACCAAAACGGCGGTTTCCGCCTCCTGCAATTCGTCCGTCACATCATACTGATAACGGCGCACAAAAGCGGCAGGAGAAAGGGTGTAAGCCAAATCATCTGAATCGGTATGGGTTGTTTGGCTGTCGGTTTGAGCGGTTTCGGCGAGCAGCTGGGTGTGTTCAAAGTCCATCAATGCCAAGAGGTCGTCTGAAAGCGGCAGGCTTTGGCAATATCGGAGGAACTCGCTTGGGATTTCTTGAAAATAGGGCGTTTGGGCGCGCGCGTCGCGGACGAAACCTTCTTTCAGACGGCCCCATTCTTCGCTGTCAAAGTATTGCAGCGTTTCGGTATAACAGCGGTCGATAAAGCTGTGGATATTGTTGCGTATCAGGCGGATATAGACGTTCAAGCGGTCTTGCGGCAGTCCGTCTGCGGCTTTGCCCTCGCGTATGGCTTGGGCAAAGCGGTGTTGGTATTGGGCGGAGGTTTCAGGCTGCACGGCGGTATTCCTTTCCGGCACGCGTTTGATAGTCGGCGATTTTGGCGACTTCGGCTTCGAGTTCGGCAAAAGGCGGAAAATTGAAATCGCGTTCCAACAGGGTGGGCGGGATGGTCGGCAGCTTGGTATAGGCCAGTTCGAGCAAGTCCCAAACGGTCGGCAAAACCGCCGCACCGTGGGTATCAATCAATAATTCGGGCGTTTCGACATCGTGTCCGGCGATGTGGATGTAGCACACGCGCTCTGCGTCAACGTTTTCTAAAAAAGCTTCAGGCGACAACAGGCCGTGATTGACGGCGTTGACGTAAATATTGTTCACGTCCAAATGAATGCTGCAGTCGGCTTCACGGGCAACAGCGTTGAGGAACTCAACCTCATTCATTTCGGCAAGCGGGGAATGCAGGTAGTAGGAGGTGTTTTCCACAGCAATGCGGCAGCCCAACCGGTCTTGCACTTCGCGGATACGGCGCGCGGTATGTTGCACCATTTCTTCAGTGAAAGGCAGCGGCAACAAATCGTAAAGATGACCGCCATCGTGGCAGTAGCTCAAATGGTCGGAGAAAAACGTGCAGTCATAACGGCGCATCATTTCTTTGATTCCATCTATCAAGGCGGTATCCAGCGGGGCTTGTCCGCCTAACGACATGGATAATCCGTGCAATGCCAGCGGCAGCCGTTCTGCCACGCGGTCAAACTGTTTGCGCGCCCTGCCGCCCATTTTCAGCCAGTTTTCGGGGGCGGCTTCGATAAAGCGTATCGGGCTGTCGTCTGAAAGCGAGAGGAAGTCTTCCGCCAAGTCGCGGCGGTAGCCCAAGCCTGCATGTTGAATCATAGTGATGTCCTGTTATGGTGCCGTATGAACGACAAAGTCGCATTTTCGTTTATAAAATGCGACTTTGTTAAAGGTATATTGCAGGATTATTTAGAACCGCATTTACCTTCGCCGCATTTGCCTTCTACTACTTTGGCAGCTTTGGCTTTAGATGCTTTGCCTTTTTTAGCGTGAGTTTTTTCCACGGTTGAACCGCATTTGCCTTCGCCACATTTGCCTTCGCTTGCTTTAGAAACAGCGCTTGCACCGCATGAACCTTCACCGGCTTTAACCGCACCGCAAGAGCCTTGAGCAGATTTCTGAACACCTGCTTTGCTGCTTAACGGTTTATCAGCGGCAACAACGCCGGCAGCCAGAGACAGGGACAGCGCACCGGCCAAAGCAGCAGCTACATTTTTTTTCATTTTAACTTCCTTTTTAAAATACGAGTTTAAATAAATCAAGGGATAATATCGGGCATTTAAAGTCGGCCCGCGACCGTTAATCCTTAAAGAAAATGCTTGATACGACAACAGCGTTTCTTCAGCAGGGCATCCAAAGACAGACGGCCTGCGCCCTGCAATAGGACAGGAAATAAAACCACCAAATAAATCAGTGCCATTTTATAACCGTTGTCGCACACATTGTACCCCAAGCCGGCATGTACCGCAGACCATGCGACAGCCGTCACGACCATCAATCCCAGCGCGGACAGCCGCGTTGCCAAGCCGACGATGAGCAGCGCAGGCAAAACCAGTTCCGCCCACATGGCCAAATTCCAGTTGACCGTATCCGGCAACAAATTGAACGGAAAGGGAAATTGACTGTTGATATCTGCAAACCAGTTTTCCCCGTTCCATTTTTCCAGGCCGGACTCAAGAAATTCATACGCGGCAAAAAGCCTGAGTGCCAACAAGCCGAAAGCGGCCTGCCAAGAGGGGTTGGCTGAGGTGTTCATTTATTTTCCTTATCGATGTGTGTCAAATGGGATGAGACGAAAAATCAATCAACACCATCTCATATTTCATGCCTGTTTAGACGCGGCAGCTTTGGAAAACTGACAAAACAAATAAAGATATTTTCTTATTCATTGTTTTATAAAGATTAAAAATCCAAAAAGGCCGTCTGAAACACCATGCTTAATTGGGTTTCAGACGGCCTTTGACAATAACCGCGGTCAATCAATCCGCTTGTTTGCACAATTCGACAATTTCTGCGCCGTATTTGTCGGTTTTCTCCTCATTCATACCGTGGATTTCCACCAGCTCCGCCAAATCTTGCGGCCGTCGGGCGGCAATCGCGCGCAGGGTGACTTTGCTACATATCTGATAGGCTTCGAGGCCCTCGTGGCGGGCAGTATCGATGTTCCACTGAAGCAGACTGCGCATCAATCGACGTTTGCGTTTGTCCTCTTCGCTCAGGCCGTCTGAAAACGGGCGGCAGATGTTCAAAATGCCCTCGCCGTATTGTTCGATACGTTTTTCGCCGAGTTTATACACGCCCAAAAGGTCAATGGGTTCGGCAGGCGTATTGGTCAGCAAGTCGTCCATGCTTTCGTTGGAGAATACCGTCCCCAGCGTTACTTGATCGGTACTTGCCTGCTGCTCGCGCCAAGTTTCCAAAGCCTGTTTTAAGGCCTGTTCGCGCTCGCCCAAGCTGTGGATAACTTGTGCGTTGTCTGTGGAAACCGTACCGGCTTCGGCCGTTTCGCAAACGTCGAGTATTTCCAAACCGAATTTATTGATTTTCGCCTCGCCCAAGCCGTAGATTTGATGTAAATCTTCCAAACTTCGCGGCATTTTTTCGACAATATCGCGCAGGGTTTTGTCGCCGCAAACCACATAGGCCGGCACTTCCTCTGCCCGGGCGCGTTGTTGCCGCCATTGGCGCAATGCCTGCCACAAACGCTCTTCGCGCTCGGTACGCAACCAATCGTCTTTCGGCTTTTGAGTGGCCGTTTTTTCGCGGCGCAGGGGGCGCAACATGACTTCGGTTTCGCCCTTGAGGACTTTTTTTGCCACTTCGGTCAGCTGCAAGGCTTGATGTTGCTCGACGTTGACGGTGAGATAACCCAAGCTGATGCACTGGCGGATGACGCTGCGCCATTCCTTGTCGGTCTGTTCACTGCCGATGCCGAATGTGGATAACTTATCATGGCCGTTGCGCTGTATCCAATCGTCGCTTTTACCGCGCAAAAGGTTGGTGATGTAACTGGCGGCAAAACGTTGTCCGGCACGGTACACGCAGCTGAGTAATTTTTGCACCAACACTGTGCCGTCAAACCGCACGGGCGGATGCAGGCAGTTGTCGCAATGGCCGCAGGGTTCGGATTCTTCGCCGAAATGTTTGAGCAGCAGTACGCGGCGGCAGGCGGCGGTTTCGCAGACGGAAAGCATGGCATCGAGTTTTTGCATTTCGATTTGCTTTTGCACCTCGTCGCTGTTGCCTTCGGCAATCCGTTCGCGCAACAACACCCAATCGTTCAAGCCGTAACACAGCCAGCTCACGGCAGGCAGCCCGTCCCGGCCGGCGCGCCCCGATTCTTGATAGAAATGTTCGACACTCTGGGGCATATCGAGATGGGCGACAAAGCGCACGTCAGGTTTGTCTATGCCCATGCCGAACGCCACGGTCGCCACTACGATAATATTGTCTTCATGCGTAAAGCGGCGTTGGTTTTCCTCGCGCACGTCCATGCTCAAACCGGCATGATACGGAATCGCCTCCAAGCCGTTTTCACACAAAAACTGCGCCACATCCTCGACTTTTTTACGGCTTAAGCAATACACAATACCGCTTTGCCCATGCATCTGCTTGCGGATGAAATCCAGCAATTGTTTTTTGCCATTATTTTTTTCGATAACCTGATAATAAATATTCGGGCGGTCAAAGCTGGAAATAAATTCAGGCGCATCGTCCAAATGCAGATAATGCTTGATGTCGGCGCGCGTGGCCGCATCGGCGGTAGCGGTCAGGGCGATGCGCGGGACGTTCGGATAGCGTTCGGCAAGCATGCCGAGCTGTTGATATTCGGGGCGGAAATCGTGTCCCCATTGGCTGACGCAATGCGCCTCATCAATGGCAAACAGGCTGACGGTTTGTTGGTCGAGAAAACGCAAAAAGCGGTCGGTAACCAAGCGTTCCGGCGCAACATAAAGCAGTTTCAGACGGCCTTGGGCAAGCTTGTCGGCAATCTCGCGCGCCTCATCTGCCGACGTACTGCTGTTGACTGCCGCCGCTTCAATTCCGGCCACATGCAGGCTGGCCACTTGGTCGTTCATCAGCGCAATCAGCGGCGATACGACAACCGCCACACCTTCGCGCATCAGCGCCGGAATCTGGTAACACAAAGACTTGCCCCCGCCCGTCGGCATCAGCACCATCAAACTCTCGCCGCCGGCCAAAGCATTGACGATAGCCTCCTGCTTGCCACGAAATTCGGGATAACCAAATACTTCGTGCAAAATCTGTTTGGCGGTCGGCTGAGGCATAATGGTTCCGTAAAATAGGGGAAAGCGTTATTTTAACGGTTTTACACCCGCGTATGTGCGGAACATTTTGCCGCTGCTTTTTCAGACGGCCTCAAATGCAATCCTATTTAATTCATTTAATTTTAAATAAATGTTTGTTTTATTTTGAATGAAATGTATAAAGGCCGTCTGAAACCTGATATAAAAGTTCAGACATAAAAAAGCCCTTAAACGTTAATTAAACCATTAGGAAAGTGGGTTTAATTGTCGTTTAAGGGAGGAGTCTGAATTGGCGGACGGAAGTCACTAAACCACGATAGCCTACTTTATTTGGTATCGGCTAATGCAGCACATTTTGCTTTTTGCTCTCGATAGTCTTGCAAGATATTAGACCCATCTTGAGGATTGTGGGTACTGCCCCATACCATCATTTGCCCTAAAAATAAGGTAGCACCGTAACAGCTGCTATATGTATGAGTGTTAGGGTTCGCCTGAATTTTCCAGTTGTCTTTCAGTGATGACAACATACCCATCAACTCAGCACGCCCCTCCAATACCACGTTCTTACCTTGGTCTTTGTTATCGGCAAAAGGGATAATCACAATAGAAGCCTGCTCCAGCTGCTCATTTGTTGTGATTGCAGCCAGTTTCATTTCATTCTTATCCCATTGTTTGCCGGCTATATTCAACTCTTGCAAACTTGCACCTGTCTTAGCTTTTTCCAACTGCTCTTGTGGGATACCGCCACAAGCCACCAAAACAACGGCTAGCATCAATATGGTATATTTCTTCATTTTGTTTCTCACAGATTAGACAAAAGGAGAAAAGTATATCACTCACATATTTTTACTCAATAACTTTACGGGTTGCAAAACCGGTCACATCAATGACCAATTCGTTGTCAACCGTATACCTTTCACCGGCTTCCTTAGCGTAAAACCCGAGATAAAAGGTTGGGTGCACGCCCTTGATATCAGAGACCAACGAGATTTTTGCGTCTTCGATTTTGTCCCAATCGATAACCGTACCGTCGGGCGGCACGACGGTGGTAAGAGAAATATCATACTGGCCGACTAGGGTTTCAGACGGCCTTTCAAAAATAAAATCTTTAGGCTTTTTTGACGAACTCAGATTTCAAGTTCATCGCGCTGCCATCGATTTTACAACCGATATTGTGGTCGCCATCTTGCAGGCGGATGCCTTTGACTTTGGTGCCTTGCTTGATGACCATAGAGCTGCCTTTGACTTTCAGATCTTTAATCAAGACAACCGTATCGCCATCTTGCAAGACCGCGCCGTTGGCATCTTTGACTTCCAAGGCATCATCGCCGACAGCCGCAGCATCGGCTTCGTTCCACTCATGGGCGCACTCAGGGCAAACGTATTGAGCACCGTCTTCGTAAGTGTATTCCGAGTGGCATTTCGGGCAGGGAGGTAGGGACATGAGGTTTCCTTATAAATATGATAAAAGAAGCGTAAAACGCAAATAATACAATGTCTAAATTATTGCTTCGCCTTACTGCCGCCTGCGCCGTAAACGGCATTCCACGCCGCATCCAACATCTGACCGGCTTGTTGCAGCTTGGCATTTTGCTGCTCTTTCTGAGCCAAGGCCGTCTGAATTTCGCCTTTCAAACGGTCAATATCGGATTGCGCAGCCTGCAAACGGCGCTGCGCGCTTTCCAAATCGCTTTGCAGGGAAATGATTTTACTGTCGTTGCTGTTTTGCTCATGCAAAGCGGCACGGTAAACCGATTGGACGGACAGCAAACGGTCTTCCGCCTCACCGGCATATGCGGCGGCGGCAGATAACATCATCAGGGCAAGTAAGGTTTTTTTCATGGGTTTTCCTTTAAAGTTGTTTGATTTGTAAAGTAAAGCGCAGAACTGATTTTTCAGCCGCCAAGTTTACATAATATGCTTGTTGGTCTTTGTTCTTGATGGTTTATTTTATCCAATCCGGACATTCAGGCTGCCGATAAAAGTTAATTCAACCAACTGTTGCAGCAGGCAGGCGGCTATTATTTTCTCATATTCTTCGCCTTATTCCATTATTTTCTGGTTTTATTAGAAAAGGCCGTCTGAAAACTTGGCATCCCCAGTTTTCAGACGGCCTTTTTGAATTTCACAACGATCGCTCAGCCTCTCGTCAAAAAGCTTTCCTGTATTTTTTAAATTACAGTCATATTTAAATATGTAAATATGATTTATTTATTGTAAAATTTACCCTTTAGTCATGCCGGAGCATATGGTGTTGCGGCTGTCTGCATCTTTTTTAATTCTTCTTTTATGAGAACCCTATGATGAAAAGCAACCGTCTCGCCTATGCCGTTTTGGCAGCCCTACTATCTATCCAAACCCTACCAGCTTCTGCAGCCAAAGCTGATACCGCTTCTGCCGTCGAGGCATCCGGGCAAGAAGCACAACAAGCCTCAGACTCTATCGCGAACTACGTTGACGACCAAATCGTCCAAGGTCCGGCAACCGTTGATTTGGGCAATCAGGCCAAACTGAAACTGCCTGCAAAAATGGTCTTTGTGAAAAAAAATCGCGCCAACGCCATGATGAGGGAAGCAGGCAACGCCACAGATCCCAACCGCTACGGCCTGATTCTCCCCGAGTCGGAAAACGAGGACGGTAACACCAATTGGATAGTAGACCTGACCTTTACCGATTCCGGCTACATCAAAGACGATGATGCCAAAGAATGGGATGTTGAAGCCATGCTCGAGCAGCTGAAAGAAGGCACCGAGGAACAAAACAAAGAGCGAGCCTCCCGCAACCTACCGGAAATAGAAACTCGCGGCTGGGTGGAAAAACCGCAATATGATGCAAAGACCCATCGTCTGATTTGGTCGATTGACGTTTTGAATAAAAACGAACCCGACCCCAATCCTGCCATCAACTACAATACTTTCCAGCTTGGACGCGAAGGCTATATTGAATTAACTATGATCACCGACTTGAAAAGCATAGATCAATACAAACCTATTGTGCAAGAATTGTTGGGTAATATCGAATTCAATGAAGGCAAGCGCTACAGCGATTTCAATGCCGCAACCGACAAAGTGGCCGAATACGGACTGGCTGCCTTGGTTGGCGGTATCGCTGCAAAAAAACTGGGATTATTAGCTTTGGCCGGCGCATTACTGGCTAAATTCGGCAAACTGATTATTTTCGGTGCTGTTGCAGCAGGCGCATTGTTTAAAGGCCTGTGGCGCAAAAAAGATAAAAACAAACCGAACGAAGAAGAATAAATAAATCCTGTTCAAAATAAAAAGGCCGTCTGAAACATTTCAGACGGCCTTTTATCATTCATGCCTTACGAACGAATCCGTTTCAACACTTCTTCTTTGCCGATTAATGCCAATACGGCATCAACGCTTGGGGTTTTCGCCGTACCGCAGACAGCGAGGCGCAAAGGCATACCGAGTTTGCCCATTTTAATGCCTTCTTCGTCGCAGAAAGGTTTGAAAAGGTCGTGGATGGCTTCGGCGTTCCAGTCTTCCAGACCTTCGAGGCGTTCGGCGAAGCGCAGCATACGGGCGGCGGCTTCGTCGTCCCAGTGTTTCTGCACGTCCGCTTCGGCCGGTGTTTGTTTGACGTAGAAGTAAAGGCACTCGTCGGCAAGCGTGTTCAGGTCTTGGGCGCGGTCTTTGACCAATGCCAACACATCTTCCAAAGCAGGCTTGCTTGTTTCGTGGATATCGCGCAGGGCGAGGCGCGGTTTCACCATTTCGGCTAGTTTTTCGTTGGCGGTGATTTTGATGTGTTCGCCGTTAATCCAGTAGAGTTTTTTCAAGTCCATACGGCTTGGGGACGGGGAAACGTCTTTCAAATCAAACCATTCGATGAATTGTTCCATCGTGAAAAATTCGTCGTCGCCGTGCGCCCAGCCCAAACGTGCCAGATAGTTGAGCATGGCTTCGGGCAGGATGCCCATTGCGCCAAAATCAGTGATGGCAACGGTATCGCCGCTGCGTTTGGAGATTTTTTTGCCTTGTTCGTTAAGAATCATCGGCAGGTGGCCGTATTCGGGCAGATTTGCACCGATGGCTTTTAAGATGTTGATTTGTTTCGGCGTGTTGTTCACATGGTCGTCGCCGCGGATAACGTGGGTAACGCCCATATCGTAGTCGTCCACGACAACGCAGAAGTTGTAAGTCGGTGTGCCGTCGGCGCGGGCGATAATCAGGTCGTCAAGCGCTTCGTTGGGAATAGAGATTTCGCCTTTAACCAAGTCCGTCCATTTGGTGACGCCGTCCAAAGGTGTTTTGAAGCGGACAACGGGTTGCACGTCGGCAGGGATTTCGGGCAGAGTTTTGCCTTCTTCAGGGCGCCAGCGGCGGTCGTAAGTCGCCGTGCCTTCTTTTTCGGCTTTCTCGCGCATGGCTTCCAGCTCTTCTTTGCTGCAATAGCAGTAGTAGGCATGGCCTTTTTCTAAAAGTTCGGCAATGACTTCTTTGTAGCGGTCGAAACGGCGGGTTTGGTAAACGACGTTGTCGGCGTTGTCGTAGTTCAGGCCGACCCATTTCATGCCGTCGAGGATAATGTTGACGGATTCGGCAGTAGAGCGCGCCAAGTCGGTGTCTTCGATACGCAATAAGAATTCGCCTTTATGATGGCGGGCAAACGCCCATGAGAACAGGGCGGTGCGTACGCCGCCGATGTGCAGGTAGCCGGTTGGGCTGGGGGCGAAACGGGTTTTGACGGTCATGATGGCTCCAAAATCTTTTAAAACAGTTATTTTACTTTTTCGGCGTGGTTTAAACAATGTAAGGCCGTCTGAAAATAATGTCGGCGCAGAAGGACCGTCTGGGACTTTTCTCCTGAAAACAAATCAAATATAATGATAATTATTTCTTTTAAAGGATCCGTTCATGAACAAACGCACTTTATTTGCCGCCCTCGCCCTCCTGCCCCTTTTTGCCCAAGCCGAAATCAAAACTATCAAAGACGTATTGGGACGCGAAGTCAAAGTCGATGTCCCTGTCAAACGCGCGGTTTTGGCGTTTTACTATCCCGACTATATCGCGGTAACGGGCGCGGACAAATTTAAAAACGTCATCGGCATTTCGCGTGAGTTTTGGGAGAAATTCAATCCCGGCAGCTGGGCGATGTTCAAACAGAAGCTGCCTACGCTGCAAAACATTGCGGACATCGGCAACATCAACACCGGCACGTTTTCACTGGAGAAAACGCTCGCGCTCAAGCCGGACGTATTGATTCTGGCCGACTGGCAGTATAAGGCCATCGCCACCCATCTGCCGCGCATTAAAGCGGCAGGCATACCCGTCGTCGTGGTCGATTTCAACGCCGAAACCGTCGCGCGGCACACGCGCAGTGCGGAAATTTTCGGCGAACTCAACGGTACGCAGGCGCGCGCCCAAAAAATTGCCGCCGAATACGCTCGAGGCATTGCCGACATCAAAAAACGCGTCGCACGCGCCAAGCAGTCCAAACCGAAAATCTATATCGAGTTCGGCGACAAAGGCCCGTCCGAATACAGCTACACCTTCGGCAAAGATATGTGGGGCGCGATTGCCGACACAGCAGGCGGCAACAATATCGCCGCGCCTTACGTTAAAAACTGGGGACCGATAAACCCTGAAAAATTCCTGACGGCCAAACCCGACGTCATCGTCATTTCGGGGACGGAAAACGGCCATAAAGACAAGCCTGACATTATGGCGATGGGCATAGGTATCAGCCAGGCCGATGCGCAACGCCGCCTGGCCGGATTTGTCAAACGCAAAGGCTGGGCAGACATTCCTGCCGTCAAAAACAAACGCGTTTACGGCATCTACCACACCGCCTCCCGCTCGCTCGCCGATTTGGCCAGCGCGCAATTTATCGCCAAAACCCTGTATCCGCAGCAGTTTGCCGACATAGACCCAAACAAGACCTATCTGGACTTCTACCGCAAATACCTGCCCGTCGTGCCGGACGGTACGTTTTACATCCGATTGAAATAGCGGCTGCAAAAATCATAGGCTCAGGCCGTCTGAATATGTATGCTATACTAATAAGGCTTTATTATGTATAATTATTATTCTTTTTATTTAATATATTGGACACGATATGACTGAACAAAACCAAATCGGCCATCAGCAGGCTCCTGTTGTAAGCATCAAAGAATGGTTGATAACAAACTTGATTATGATGATTCCGCTGGTCAATATAGTTATGATGCTTGTATGGGCATTCAGCTCAAACACCAATCCGAATAAAGCTAATTATTTCAAGGCTGCCTTGATTCTGTTTGCCATCGTAATGGTAATTTATCTGGTACTGGCTGTAGTCTTTTTTGGCAGTGTAGCTGCAAATCAATATCAATAAGTAAGCCTACATTTAGGCCGTCTGAAACCTAAAAGGCTTCAGACGGCCTCTTACATGGATTATCGAAAGCTCAACCACCTATCCAATTCCAAACCTCATCGCTCCATTTGCCGATACGGTAGAGAAACAATGAATAGCTCTCCTGCATCAGGAACTTGGCTTTCTTGCTGCGCTCGTCAAAGCGCGTGGTCGGGGTGGCGGAGAACTGTGCGTCTGACAAGCCCAAATCGGCGGCCATTTCTTCGGCGCGCGCCAAATGATACGGGTCGCTGACAACGATAATGCTGCCGACTCCGTTGGCGTGCATGATGGGGACGATATTGCGCAGGTTTTCGTAAGTGTTGCGCGACGTGTTTTCAAACAGGATATTGTGCGCCGGTATGCCCTGCTTGAGCGCGTATCGGCGCCCCACTTCGGCTTCGGTCATAAATCCTTTTTTGGGCGTACCGCCGGTGAAAATGATTTTGCCGACCCGATGGCTTTGGTAGAGCGTGATGGCATGGTTGATACGCTCACGGAATACCGGCGACGGGCGTTTGTCCCACGCCGCCGCACCCAATACCACCGCAGCATCGGCATGAGCGTCCTTCGGCAAGGTTTGCAAACCTGTCCGGTAAATCTGCCATGTGCCGGTCAAAAAAATACCGCACACCAGCAAAACGCTCAAAGCAAGGCCGCGAAACAGGTAGTATCGCAGGCCATTGCGGCTTTTAAGCAGGGAAATCATCTTCAGACGGCCTTATCCAACCCCGTCAGCCGAGTAGGGCGGCAATGTTTTCCAACGGACGGCCGATGGCTGCGCGCGTAGGCGTTACCAAAACGGGACGCTCGAGCAGGGCAGGGTGTTCGGCGATTGCCTGAAGCAGGGCGGCATTGTCCAAATCAGGATTGTCCAAACCCAATTCTTTGTACAAATCGTCTTTCGTGCGCATCATGTCGCGTACCGATTCGATACCGAGTTTGGCAAACATATCCTGCAAAGTTGCCAAATCGGGCGCGG
This sequence comes from Neisseria sp. HMSC068C04, assembly GCF_001810105.1. Classification (NCBI taxonomy): domain Bacteria; kingdom Pseudomonadati; phylum Pseudomonadota; class Betaproteobacteria; order Neisseriales; family Neisseriaceae; genus Neisseria; species Neisseria sp. HMSC068C04. Next base: position 6,527 of record NZ_KV799924.1, on the reverse strand, counting down.
TATCCAGATATTTGACCACGTCGGCGGCAACGCCTTTTTCTTCGAGCAAAGCCAGCGCGGCACGCGATTTGCTGCAACGCGGGTTGTGATAAAGTGTGAATTCAGACGGCATGAAAGTCTCCGTATTATTGTAAAATCATTCAATGATGGCGGTTATTATCGTCTGCAACTGATTTTTACTCAAACTTTTTACCTGATATCTTGATATGAATCGGTAGGCATACCCACCAAACCGTTTTACAATAAACCCAATTTCGATTGGCAACCTCAAGGATACAACCATGAAAGCCTTAACCGCCCTTCTCTTATCCGCCGCCGTTTTTACCGCTGCGCCGGCCTTTGCCGCCGACGAAACGGCAGGTTGGCAGGACAACAAACCGCAAAGCCTGGACTCGCTCAAAGCCCCCGTGCGCGTGGTCAATCTTTGGGCAACCTGGTGCGGCCCCTGCCGTAAAGAAATGCCCGCCATGTCCGCATGGTACAAAGCGCAGAAAAAAGGCAGCGTCGATATGGTCGGCATTGCGCTGGATACGACCGACAACATCGGCAAGTTCCTGAAACAAACGCCGGTCAGCTACCCGATTTGGCGTTACACCGGCGCCAACAGCCGCAACTTCATGAAAGCCCACGGCAACAACGTCGGCGTATTGCCCTTCACAGTCGTCGAAGCGCCGAAATGCGGCTACAAACAAACCATCACTGGCGAAATCAACGAAAAAAGCCTGACCGCCGCCGTGAATTTAGCCAAAACCAAATGTAAATAAAACAGCGGATAGGATGCTTAATCTACGCTGCTGATACCGAGGCCGTCTGAAACTTAATCATTCAGACGGCCTTTATTTCAAACCATATTGCTTTGTGTTGCAAACCGGCAGTGTCTCCGCCGACAGAACCGGGGTTTCACTATCAAAAAGCAGCCGAAATATTTATAATCTGTGAATATCCCATTTTTTCAGACGGCATGTTGCCCTATCGATGACACCGGCCGTCTGAATCCCTATTTTCAGGAAAACCCATGATCCGTTTCGAACAAGTTTCCAAAACCTATCCCGGCGGTTTCGAAGCCCTGAAAAATGTCAGTTTCCAGATTAACAAAGGTGAGATGATTTTTATCGCCGGCCATTCGGGCTCGGGCAAATCCACCATTTTGAAGCTGATTTCAGGCATTACCAAGCCTACCAAAGGCAAGGTTTGGTTCAACAATCAAGACCTCGGCACCTTGAGCGACAATCAGATCGGCTTTATGCGCCAACACATCGGCATTGTCTTCCAAGACCACAAAATCCTCTACGACCGCAATGTCTTGCAAAACGTTATCCTGCCTTTGCGGATTAGCGGTTATCAGCCGCGCAAAGCGGAAGAGCGTGCGCGTATTGCGATTGAGAAAGTCGGCTTGAAAGGCCGCGAAAACGATATGCCCATCACTTTGTCCGGCGGCGAACAACAACGTTTGTGCATCGCGCGCGCAGTGGTTCACCAACCCAGCCTGCTGATTGCCGACGAGCCGTCCGCCAGCCTCGACCGCGCCTATGCGCTGGATATCATGGAATTGTTCAAAACCTTCCATGAAGCAGGCACGACCGTGATTGTTGCGGCGCACGATGAAACGCTGATGGCGGATTACGGCCACCGCGTCTTGCGCCTGCAGAAAGGACGCCTCGCATGAGTATGATTCACTATATCTCGTTACACGTCGAATCGGCGCGCGCCGCGCTCAAAGAACTTCTGCGCCAACCCATCGGCACGCTGCTGACCCTGCTCATGCTTGCCGTTGCCATGACCTTGCCGCTGTTTATGTATTTGGGCATCCAAAGCGGTCAAAGCGTATTGGGCAAACTCAACGAGTCTCCGCAGATTACGGTTTATATGGACACCGATGCGGCAAGTTCTGATGCCGACACGGTGAAAAACCTGCTCCAACGCGACAGCCGTATCGATAAAGTCCGCTTTATCAGCAAGCAGGAAGGTTTGGAAGAATTGCAGACCAATCTCGACCAAAACCTCGTTTCCATGCTCGATGGCAACCCATTGCCCGACGTCTTTATCGTTACGCCCGACCCAGCCACTTCTCCGGATCAGATGCAGGCCATCTATAAAGACATTACCAAACTGCCACGCGTCGAATCGGCAACCATGGATACCGAATGGGTACAGACTCTTTATCGTATTAACGAATTTATCCGCAAGATTTTGTGGTTTCTCTCGCTAACTTTGGGCATGGCCTTTGTCTTGGTGGCACACAACACCATCCGCCTGCAAATCCTCAGCCGCAAGGAAGAGTTGGAAATCACCAAGCTGTTGGGTGCGCCTGCTTCCTTCATCCGCCGCCCTTTCCTTTATCAGGCAATGTGGCAGAGTATTTTCTCCGCCGCCGTCAGCTTGGGCTTGTCGGCCTGGCTGCTGGCCGAAGTACGGCCGCTGGTGGACGCGATTTTCAAACCCTACGGCCTGAACATCGGCTGGCGTTTCTTCACATTTAGCGAAGTGTCGCTGGTATTCGGCTTCGTCATCGCGCTGGGCGTATTCGGCGCATGGCTGGCCACCACGCAACACCTCTTGGGCTTCAAAGCCAAAAAATAAGCCTTGGCAAACAGGCCGTCTGAACCATTCAGACGGCCTGAAATCTTATCCTTTCGCAACTTAAACAAACCTTGTGAAAATTTAATACTGCCACATCTAACAGCAAGGGCATAATCCCTTATAATTGATGGTTTATTATCCATCTCATTTCATTTGTGCGGCATAAACCGTGCAGACAAATAACGAAAGACATCCTGTGGACAAACTCAAAATCTCTGCCAACGGCCCCCTCAACGGCGAAATCATCGTATCCGGCGCAAAAAACGCCGCCCTGCCGCTGATGTGTGCCGGCCTGCTGACTTCCGGCACTTTACGCTTGAAAAACGTACCTATGCTCGCCGACGTCAAAACCACCCAAAAACTGCTGCAAGGCATGGGTGCACGCGTTTTGACCGACAACATCTCCGAATTTGAAATCAACGGCGGCACTGTCAACAACACCTGCGCACCTTACGAGCTGGTAAAAACCATGCGCGCATCCATCTTGGTTTTGGGCCCGACCCTCGCCCGCTTCGGCGAAGCCCAAGTCAGCCTGCCCGGCGGTTGCGCCATCGGTTCGCGCCCGGTTGACCAACACCTCAAAGGCCTCGAAACCATGGGTGCGGAAATCACTATCGAACACGGCTACGTCAAAGCCAAAGGCCGTCTGAAAGGCACGCGTGTCACCATGGATGTCGTGACCGTAGGCGGCACTGAAAATCTGCTGATGGCGGCCACACTTGCCGAAGGCACTACTATCCTCGAAAACTGCGCCATCGAGCCCGAAGTCGTCGATTTGGCCGAATGCCTCGTCAAAATGGGCGCAAAAATCAGCGGCATCGGTACAGCAACCATGACCATCGAAGGCGTAAAAGAACTGCACGGCTGCGAACACAGCGTCGTTCCCGACCGTATCGAAGCCGGTACCTTCCTCTGCGCCGTCGCCATGACCGGCGGCAAAGTCGTCCTGCGCAATGCCGCCCCCAAAACCATGAAAGTCGTATTGGACAAACTGACTGAAGCCGGCGCCATCATCGAAGCCGGCGACAACTGGATTTCCATCGACATGCAACAACGCCCCAAAGCCGTGGACATTCGCACCGTCGTCCACCCGGGCTTCCCGACCGACATGCAGGCGCAGTTTATGGCCATGAACGCCATTGCCGAAGGCAGCAGCCGCGTGGTGGAAACCATTTTTGAAAACCGCTTCATGCACGTTCCCGAACTCAACCGCATGGGCGCAGACATCACCACTGAAGGCAACACTGCCTACATCAAAGGCGTGGAAAAACTCTCCGGCGCCGTCGTGATGGCAACCGACCTGCGCGCCTCCGCCAGCCTCGTCATGGCAGGCTTGGTCGCAGATGGCGAAACCATCGTCGAACGTATCTACCACCTCGACCGCGGCTATGAATACATCGAGAAAAAACTCGGCGGCGTAGGCGCAAAAATCGAACGCGTACGCGGTTAATCCCATACGCAGCCGATAAATAAAAGGCCGTCTGAAACACCAGCAATCGGGTTTCAGACGGCCTTTACGTATTGTTTTGCGGTATAATTCCCGACATCTTTATCCATTGTTTTTAAAAGCACAAACCATGACACGCAAAATCCTCGTTACCTCCGCGCTGCCCTATGCCAACGGCAGCATCCACCTCGGCCACATGGTCGAACACATCCAAACCGACGTTTGGGTGCGCTTCCAAAAACTGCGCGGCCACGAGTGCCACTACTGCTGCGCCGACGACACCCACGGCACGCCCGTGATGCTTGCCGCGCAAAAACAAGGCATTGCGCCCGAAGACATGATTGCCAAAGTGCGCGAAGAGCACCTCGCCGACTTCACCGGCTTTTTCATCGGCTACGACAATTATTACAGCACCCATTCCCCTGAAAACAAACAGTTTTCCCAAGACATCTACCGCGCGCTGAAAGCCAACGGCAAAATCGAAAGCCGCGTCATCGAGCAGCTTTTCGACCCCGAAAAACAAATGTTCCTGCCCGACCGCTTCGTCAAGGGCGAATGCCCGAAATGCCACGCCCAAGACCAATACGGCGACAACTGCGAAGTCTGCGGCACGACCTATTCCCCGACCGAACTGATCAACCCGTATTCCGCCGTATCCGGTGCCAAACCCGAATTGCGCGAATCCGAACACTTCTTCTTCAAACTCGGCGAATGCGCCGACTTCCTCAAAGCATGGACTTCCGGCAACAATCCGCACGACGGCAAGCCCCATCTGCAACCAGAAGCCCTCAACAAAATGAAAGAATGGCTGGGCGAAGGCGAAGAAACCACCCTGTCCGACTGGGATATTTCCCGCGACGCGCCGTATTTCGGTTTTGAAATCCCCGACGCGCCGGGCAAATACTTCTACGTCTGGCTGGACGCGCCCGTCGGCTACATGGCCTCGTTTAAAAACCTGTGCGACCGCATCGGCATCGATTTTGACGAATACTTCAAAGCCGACAGCCAAACCGAGATGTACCACTTCATCGGCAAAGACATCCTCTATTTCCACGCCCTGTTCTGGCCCGCCATGCTGCATTTCTCCGGCCACCGCGCCCCGACCGGCGTGTACGCACACGGCTTTTTGACTGTGGACGGACAAAAAATGTCCAAATCGCGCGGCACCTTCATCACTGCCAAATCCTATCTGGAACAAGGCCTGAACCCCGAGTGGATGCGCTACTACATCGCCGCCAAACTCAATAGCAAAATCGAAGACATCGATTTGAACCTGCAAGACTTTATCAGCCGCGTCAACAGTGACCTCGTCGGCAAATACGTCAACATCGCCGCCCGCGCTTCAGGTTTCATCGCCAAACGCTTTGAAGGCCGTCTGAAAGACGTTTCAGGCAGCGCTTTGCTGGCAAAACTCGCTGCCGAAAGCGACACCATCGCCGAGCAATACGAAAACCGCGAATACGCCCGCGCCCTGCGCGACATCATGGCATTGGCAGACGCCGTGAACGAATACGTCGATGCCAACAAGCCGTGGGAACTGGCCAAACAAGAAGGCCAAGACGCACGCCTGCACGAAGTATGCAGCGAGCTCATCAACGCCTTTACCATGTTGACCGCCTACCTCGCCCCCGTATTGCCGAAAGTGGCCGAAAACGCCGCCAAATTCCTGAATTTGGAAGCCATCACTTGGGCAAATACACGCAAAACCTTGGGCGAACACGCCATCAACAAATACGAACATTTAATGCAACGAGTGGAGCAAAAACAAGTGGACGATTTAATCGAAGCCAACAAACAAAGCATCGCCGCCGCAGCCGCGCCTGCCGCTGAAGAGAGCAAATACGAGAAAGTTGCCGAACAGGCCAGCTTTGACGACTTTATGAAAATCGACATGCGCGTCGCCAAAGTATTGAACTGCGAAGCCGTCGAAGGCAGCACCAAACTCCTGAAATTCGACCTCGATTTCGGTTTTGAAAAACGCATCATCTTCTCCGGTATCGCCGCGTCTTACCCAAATCCTGCCGAATTGAAGGGCCGCATGGTCATTGCTGTCGCCAACTTCGCCCCGCGCAAAATGGCAAAATTCGGCGTATCCGAAGGCATGATCCTCTCCGCCGCCACCGCAGAGGGCAAACTGAAGCTCCTCGATGTTGACGCAGGCGCACAGCCCGGGGATAAAGTGGGCTAATACCTTTTACCACAGCACAAAGCAAAGGCCGTCTGAAACTTTCAGACGGCCTTTTACTAAAATATGCTTCTCAAGCAATAGCTTGGATGTTAAAATGACAGCATTGTTCCCAATAGGGAACAATAGGTTTTTCAGGGTAAGTCAGACTTGGATTGCCCTTATTTTTCAGGCGGAAGCCTTGTTTTTTATGTTAATCCCCGTTTATCTTTGTGAATATTTGTAATTTAGATATTGGCCATTTTAAGCTGCTGAATTTAATAGAGAAAACACCCCTCCGCTCTCTGAAAAACCTCCCCACCACATGGGGATTAA
>NZ_KV799923.1:0-375 GCF_001810105.1 Neisseria sp. HMSC068C04 | reverse complement strand
ATATCGCTAGGGCAATAGAAAGAACGTTTGTAGTTCCCAAGAAGTCTTTTGGTATGTACAAGTCCGCTGAAGTGCATACTAAGCCGAAACGCCGCATTCCAAAAAGTCTTATATTCGTAGCCTTGTTTTTACCTTTATTAATTGGTTTTGCCGTTTATACCATTAATGGAATGAGTAAACGATTTAACCAAGAGGAAAAACAACAGACAGCGGCATTGACTCAAACGGATACAACGGATGAAGCTACAACCTCAGAAAGTAGTACACCGCCTCAACCGAATACGACTAGTAGTTTAAAGCCTGAAGATTTTGTACCTACTCTAGCCGAAAAACCTGAAAGCAAACCCATTTATGACAATGTAAGACAAGTTAAAA
>NZ_KV799922.1:0-520 GCF_001810105.1 Neisseria sp. HMSC068C04 | reverse complement strand
TTAAATGCAAATGCACCGAATATCAGACCTAATGCATGGCCGAAACCTGACATCATGACAATCTGAAGAATGTCTGATGGCATTGAGTTGAACTGATTTTTTACGTAGTCTTTTATAAAACCTAATCCAACTGTAAACCCTGTAAAGGTTACAAAACTAATGCCAAGGGCAATAAATATTTTTGCAACAATATAGGTTAATAGCCTTTGTAATATGGCGAAAAACGCAGCTTTCATGCTTTAGTCCTTTCTACTTGAAAACATGATAAATGCTGCTGCTACCGCAGCGATACCAATCACAAGAAAGCGTATCATTTGGGCAAAATTACAGATCATGTCATATTTAAATTCCATGGTTATACCCAAATAGGTTGCAGTTCTTGGAGCAGGGCAAACACCATTATCGGGTAGGAAGAAATCGGGGCTAAATGTTGTTTCGTTATTTGTATGAGGAATTTTGAAAGGTTCTTCTTGTTCCTCTACATCACCTTTTTCTGAACAAGCTAATATGTCAGGGAAAA
>NZ_KV799921.1:32740-37054 GCF_001810105.1 Neisseria sp. HMSC068C04 | reverse complement strand
GGAAAAAGGAATTTTGCAAAGGTCTCGGCCTTTTAACAACAATCCTATATTATGCCAAATCGGCAAACAGAGGCGTAGAAAGATAGCGTTCGCCATACGATGGCAACAAGACGACAATCAGCTTGCCTTCGTTTTCAGGTTTTTTAGCCAGTTGCAATGCGCTCCATACCGCGGCACCGGAAGAAATACCTACCAAAATGCCTTCTTTTTCAGCCATAGCGCGCGCAGTTTCAAACGCTGCTTCGTTAGGTACTTTGACAATGCTGTCGTAAATAGTCGTATTCAAAACACTGGGGATAAAGCCTGCGCCCAAACCTTGAATCGGATGCGGGCCTTTCTCACCACCACTCAATACTGGGGAAGCTTCAGGCTCGACGGCCACGATTTGAACTTCGGGTTTGTGTTTTTTCAATACTTCGCCCACGCCGGTAATCGTACCGCCTGTACCCACACCGGCCACGAAAATATCAACTTGGCCGTCTGTATCACGCCAAATTTCTTCGGCAGTGGTTTTGCGGTGAACTTCAGGATTAGCCTCGTTATCAAATTGGCGCGGCATAAAGTAAGTATCTGGATGTTCGTCCACCAAAGACTGGGCTTTAGCGATAGCGCCTGCCATACCTTCGGCAGCAGGCGTCAAAATCAGCTCTGCACCGAATGCACGCAGCAGCATTTTGCGTTCTTTACTCATGCTTTCAGGCATAGTAATCGCCAATTTATAGCCGCGGGCCGCACACACCATTGCCAAACCGATACCGGTATTGCCGCTGGTCGCCTCAACGATAACGGTATCTTTATTGATTTTACCGGCTTGCTCCGCCGCTTCAATCATGGCTTCGGCAATACGGTCTTTCACGCTGCTGCCCGGATTGAAAAATTCAAGCTTAACGGCGATTTGCGCTTTCAAACCCTCGGTCAAACGGTTCAATTTCACCAAAGGTGTATTGCCGATCAGCTCGGTAATATTATTTGCAATTTTCATTTCCTGCTCCAGATTTAGATGTGATATAGCCTGCATATTAAACTCAGGCCGTCTGAAAAACCAATATCGAAAATTTCTTTCATTATAACTTTTAGTTTGGATAAATTAATATCCGCCCCGTTCAAAAATCAAAGCCATGGCAACCACAGCCTGCATGACAACCGCAACCAGCCAACCCATTTGCAGCTGAGTAGCACTAAACAAAGCCGCCGACTGCTTGCACACGACCACGCGGTGCAGATAAAACACCAGCATCAACACGCCCTGCAAAACAAACCAATAAATCGGTTTCAAAGCATAAATTTTCAGCAAGGCCACCCATGCAAAAACTGCGCCTGCCAATGGCAAGATGAAATAAACCACGCCTGCCAAGAAAACAAAAGCCAAAGTCATGACGACATTGGAAACCGCAAATAAGGTCAAACCGGCATATTCGCCTGCCGACCAAAACTTTTTGTCTTCCGTTCTACTGCAGTCATCGATAAAGAAAAAAATACTGGCGATTGTCAGATAAAAATGAGGGATAAACAAAGGGCCTGTATGCGTAAAGCCCCACATTCCGGGCAACAAGCGCGCGCCTAGTGCCGAAATCCCCAGCCACAACAACACCGCAGCCCAAAGCCATTGAAACCGCTGCGCGCGAAAAATAAATGCCAACGATACCGCAGCATACGCGACGGCAAACCAAAAATCCAAAGAAACCATCATGAATACTGCAACTCGCCTTCAAAAACGGTTTCAGCAGGGCCGGTCATTTGCACATCACCACCGTCTTCCCAACTGATAAACAATTCGCCGCCAGGCAGAGTAACACGCACAGGCGCACCCGCTTTCAGCAAGCCATTACGCACGCCGGCCACCACGGCCGCACACGCTCCGGTGCCGCAAGCCTGAGTTTCCCCCACTCCGCGTTCAAACACGCGCAGGCGGACTGACAATTTATCTTCGACCTGCAAAAAGCCGACATTGACCCGTTCAGGAAACTGCTGGTGCGATTCAATAGCGCCGCCCCAATGCTCTACCGGCGCCGTCTCAACATCATCAACCAAAATCACTGCATGCGGATTACCCATATTCACGCAGCTTACCGGTACAGATTCCAAACCGACTAAGACAATATGTGTCAGCGCATCTTCATTTTCACCATGTGCAGGCACAAACGGAATTTCAGACGGCATGAAACGCGGTTTACCCATATTGACAGTAACCAAACCGTTATCCAACAGCTTCGGCACAATAATCCCTTTAGCCGTTTCGACCAAAATTTCCGTTTTATCCGTCAAACCCTTATCCGCGACAAAACGCGCAAAACAACGCGCGCCATTGCCGCACTGCTCTACTTCCCGGCCATCAGCATTGAAAATGCGGTACCGAAAATCGACCGCATCAGAAGAAGGCTTCTCCACTACCAAAAACTGATCAAAACCCACGCCGCGATAGCGGTCTGCCCATTGGGCAAGCGGCGCAGCCAACGGATCAAAGTCCTGATTGATGGCATTGACCACCATAAAATCATTGCCCAAGCCGTGCATCTTCGTAAATTTCAAAGTTTTCATTATTCATTCACATTCTTATTAAATCATTATTTCGGCACATTCTACACCAGAATGATATATCCGTTTCTATCTTGTTTTTCAGACGGCCTTGCGCCCTTTTACCAATACTAACACCAGCCACCCCGCAAAAATACTATACTTCCCACATTACAAACATTTCTTATTACAAGGATACACATTATGAAAAAAGTTCTCTTACCCGCCCTTTTGGCCGCTTCACTCAGCGCATGTACAGTCGGCACGCCCGGCGTTTCCGTCGGCTTAGGCGTCGGCACCAGCATCGGCCGCCATGTCGGCTTGGGTACATCCATCAACATCCCTGTCGGCTTGGACAAAACCAAAACCACCAAAGACACAGATTCGGACGGTATCCGCATCACAGAAGAACAAATCGTAACCTATTTTGATGCGCACGGCACACCCAGCAACAGCGCAGTCAAAGGCGGCTTCCATCGCCAACTGATCAGCAAACGCAACAATGAATACGTCGTCCAAGACTTTTACAGCGACAACAGCCAAAAACGCACGGACCCCTACGTCCTCAGCCGCAACCAGCTGATGCAGTTCCGCGCCACGCCAAGCAACGGCTCGCTGACCACTTACGCTTACAACGGCACGGTAATGCAGCAGCAAGTGTTCCAAAACGGCAAATTGGTTAACGCCAAATACTAAAGGCCGTCTGAAACGGCTGGGAAGCATGTGAAACTTGATTACAAAATATTTTTAACATTCAAACATTTGAAATATTTTGCACCATTTTCTTAAAAATATTGATTGACACATTTTTTCCAGCCATTATAATACGCCCCATTCCCCGATAGCTCAGTCGGTAGAGCGACGGACTGTTAATCCGCAGGTCCCTGGTTCGAGCCCAGGTCGGGGAGCCAAATTTTAAAAGCCTGAACTTCTGTTCAGGCTTTTTTACATCAATAAGGAACGATTGTTCTTTTCTAAAGAAAGCCCCTGAATCCCCATGAGACCTTTGCAAAGGTCTCTATCCGCCAAACTGACACGCCTTACACCCTACCCACTTCGTCTGGCGAACAGGTGCAAACAGCCCGAAACCTTTTTCAGTCAGGTTTCGGGCTGTTTCGTTTTTTTTGAATGAACGGCATCTTTTCAGACGGCCTTGTCCATCAAATTTGGCACATTATTTCACACACGGATTGTCTAAAACGACCGAGACATGGCGTTCGGCTTTGTTCATATACGTCATGCGGACTTTCTTGCCTTTGAATTCTGCTTCGATGACGGATTCCAACGAGACAACATCTTGGGGAAAACTGAATTTTTTGTCATTTGCAGCAATGAATTTGACGGGTTTGTCGCGGAATAGCGAGTAGAACGACACGCCTTTATTACCTGCGGTCACAGCGCATTGCGTTTTGCTGTCGGTGGCGATGACGGAGGAAAGCGTATGGGGCTTGTGGGTACGGTCGGCGAAGGTGGTGTAGGAATCATACGATCCTAAGCTAGTCCTTAATACGAAGGTATTGCCAAGCCACTCATGGCTAGTCCTGTCTTCGGGAAGATTTTTCTCGATGGCTTTTTTGCCTGCAAAGAAAGAGCATTCTTTGGTTTTGTGGTTGCAGACTTTTTTAACGCTGAACTGTTTATCCGGAGAAATAATGACGGTTTCGGCGGCAAAGCTGTTTGCGCTTGTTGCGGCGAATATACAGCTTAAAAGAAGTGAGCGGATGGAAAGGGACGGTTTCATTTTGTTTGGTGTATCGATTGTTTTTTATAGTGGATTAAATTTAAATCAGGACAAGGCGA